>NZ_JBMXXF010000015.1:0-54017 GCF_053997775.1 Methanopyrus sp. | reverse complement strand
CATGGCGGCGGAGAGGATGGCGGCGAGGGGGTTGGCGATGCCCTTGCCGGCGATGTCGGGGGCGGACCCGTGCACGGGCTCGAACAGCGCGTGCTCGTCCCCCACGTTCGCGCTCGGCGCCAGGCCGAGCCCGCCCACGAGGGCCGCGGCCTCGTCCGAGAGAATGTCGCCGAACATGTTCGGCGTGACCACCACGTCGAAGCGCTCGGGTTCGGTGATCAGGAACATGGCGGCGGCGTCCACGTAGTACTCCTCGAACTTCAGGCCCCGGTCCTCCACCACCTCCCTGCAGACGTCCCGGAACAGGCCGCACGTCTCTCGCATCACGTTCGCCTTGTGCACGCACGTGACCGCGTCGGCGCCCCGGTCCTCGGCGATGTCGCACGCGATCTCCGCGATCCTCCGGGTCCCCTCCTCCGTGATGATCCTCAGCGTGTAGGCGGCGTCCCGGAAGCGGCCCTCCACGCCCGCGTACAGGCCCTCCGTGTTCTCGCGCACGATCACGAGATCCGCGTCGTCGCGCACGTACGGCTCGCCCGTGAGCTCCCGGAGCCCCTCGAAGCCGCGGACGGGCCGGATGTTCGCGTACAGGTCCAGCTCCTGCCGCAGGCGGACGATGACGTCGGCCGCGGTCTCCCCGGCCGCTCCGAACAGCACCGCGTCGGCCTCCCGGCAGGTCTCCAGCGTCTCCTCCGGGAGCGGGTCCCCGCGCCGCTCCGCGCACGCGTCGCCCGCCTCGCACTCCACGAACTCGGCGTCGATCAGGGGCTCGATCACGTGCAGGGCGGCCTCGATCACCTCGGGACCGATCCCGTCGCCCGGCACCACGGCGATCCTGTACAACGGCCGTCACCCCTTCAGCGCCTCCGGCCCGTGCCTCCGGATCAGCTCCACCAGACCACCCGCCTCGAGGATCCGCATCATGAACCTCGGCAGCGGCTTCGCCTCCAGCTCCTCCCCGGTCGTGAGGTTCCGGATCACCCCCTCGGTCAGCCGCACCTCCGCCTCGTGCCCCGTCTCGAACGCGTCGGTCGCGCCGGGGCACACGATCACGGGCAGCCCCACGTTCACGGCGTTCCGGTAGAAGATCCGGGCGAAGGACTCGGCGACCACGCACGCGATCCCGGCCGCCTTGAGCGCGATCGGCGCGTGCTCCCGGGAAGACCCGCACCCGAAGTTCCGACCCGCGACGAGGATGTCACCCTCCCGCACCTTCTCCGGGAACTCCGGGTCCGCGCCCTCCATCACGTGCCTGGCCAGCTCCTCGGGGTCCTGGGTGGTCAGGTACCGGCCCGGGATGATCTGATCCGTGTCCACGTTGTCCCCGAACACCCAGACGCGGCCTCGGAGGACCTCTTCCAAGCGGCGGCCCCGGGCGGCCCCGGGCGCGCGGCGTTATCACCTTTGTCCGGGTCACCGCCCCTCGACGGTCGCCAGCACGTACACGGCGTCCGCCACGGGCACCACCCCGACGGGCTCGCCCCGACGGACCACGTAGGCGCGATCCGAGAACTCCTTCACCATCTCCCACAGGGCCTCGGGCAGTGGCGTGTTGGGGGAGACGGTAACGACGCTCCGTGCGTAGTCGACCGCTCGGAGCCGCCCCAGGTCACGGCGGCGGGCGATCGCGTCCAGGAGGGCCGCCAGGACCTCGCGGTCGCCGACGCGGCCCACCGGGCGCCCGCCCTCCAGCAGGACCGCGTACCTGCGGTGTCGCTCGCCGACGGCGCGGGCGACCTGGGCGATCGAGGAGGACGCGTCCAGCGCGAGCGGCTGCCTCCACCTCACGTCGCCCACCGACAGGCGCTCGGGCCCGCGCGGCGGTCGCTCCACGCGGGGTGTCCCCGTAGAGGACCGGAACCGGGGCGGGACGTGGTGGCCCCGGTAGTTGCCGGTCAACGCGCGGGCAATGTCGATCGCGAAGAGGGTTCCGTAGACGCCCCGGCGGGAGCCGGGGGAGCGCACGAGCGCGTGCGTGACGCCCCTTCGCACGATCTCGACCGCGGCGTCCAGCAGGGAGTCGTCCGGGGCGATCGTCGCCCCGGGGCGGGAGAACCTCCACGCCTCGGCCCGGAGTGCGTCCCCTTCTAGGGAGCGCAGGGCCCGGATCACGTCCGCCTCCTCGATCACCCTCACGGGACCGCGCTCGTTCAGGAGCGCGATTCCGGGGACGCGGTGAAGCACCATGGCCTTGATTGCGCTCCACAGGGGTCGGTCGGGTTCGAGGGTGATCACGCCGTGGCGAACGAACTCCGAGGCCCGGTGTCGGGTGAGTGGGGTCGGGTCGAGGCCCCCTTCGTTTTCGGAAAAGGGGAGAACATCGGGGTGGGCCCCATGGGTGGGTAGGGGACGGGAGTTACCATCTGCGCGTCGTCTCGCGTTTCGGTGGGTCTTTATCGCGCCTCCTTGACTTTCCGGTAGGCCCTAAGCGCCTCTCGTTCCCTGGGCTTGACGATGGGTCGGTCGGGGACGAAGGGGCATCGGCCCGGGTCGCGCTGTGGGATCCCGATGCGGCGCCCGTATCGGACGATCTCGGGCTTGTTCATCCCGATCAGCGGTCGGAAGATGGGGAGGCGGGCCGTTCGTTCCTCGAGCCGTAGGTTCCACACCGTTTGGCTCGCCACCTGGCCCAGCGAGTCGCCCGTGATCAGGCACTCGCAGCCCAGTCGTTCGGCCCACTCGCAGGCGCGCTCGATCATACGCATCTTGCAGACGACGCACAGGTAGCGTTCGAGGCGGCCGGAGAGCCGCTCTTCCGCCGTCTCCAGGAACTCCCGGTGGGACTCGTCGACGTGCAGCTTGAACCCGGGGTCCCACCTTCGGAGGATCCTCTCGTTCTCCTCGGCCGCCTTGAGCTCGGACTCGGTCACGAAGAGGTGGAGGCCGCGGCACTCGAGGCCGCGTCGCATGGCCATCCAGGCGGCGACGGGGCTGTCGAGTCCGCCGGAGAGGAGGGTGAGGGCGGTGCCCTGGGTGCCGACGGGGAGGCCCTCGGGGCCCGGTTCCTCCGGTCCGCACGCGTAGGCGGCGTCGTCGTGGACCTCGAGGAGCACGCGGGGGGCGGATTTGGTCACGGTGTGCCCGGAGGCCTCCGCCAGGTCGCGGGCGGCGTCGTACAGGGAGCGGCCGGAGACGTTCGGGTGGTGGGAGCGCACGTCGAGCCGGATGCGCTCCGGCGCGTCCCGGAGTAGTCTCCTGAACGCCTTTAGCACGGTCTGGGGGCGGGGTTTGACCTCGTAGCCGGGGAGGGCGCCGGCGACGCCGAACTCTCGGGCGGCCTCCTTCTCGTGGTGGCCGCGGACGATCAGCCGGGGGCCCTTCACGCGCACGACCTCGCCCGTGCGCCGTTCGAGGCGGGCGGCGAGCTCGCCGAGGAGGGTCTTGCGGACGACGGGGCTCTTGGCCGTGACCTCGCCGGAGGGGCGCACGAGGGTGATCGGTTTCAAGGGGCGGCCCCCGAGGGGGCTCGGTCGCCCACCGCTTCGGTCATCGGTTCCCCGAGGCCTCGGGTGTCCTCATCGCCGGGGGTGGTGGGGCTGATCCGGGCGTTGAAGCTGGGGGGCAGCGTGATCACGGACAAGCGTCGGCCGAGGACGGCCCGGGAGGGGTTGATCCGGGAGCTCATGGAGCGGCTGGTGGGCTGGGAGGGTCGGCTGATCCTGGTGCACGGTGGGGGCTCGTTCGGGCACTACGAGGCCCGTCGGGTGGGGTCGTTGGAGGAGGGGGTTACGCGGGTCCGGGAGGCGATGCACGAGTTGGTGGGGGTGATGGAACGGGCGGCGGTGGAGGCGGGGGTGCGGGTGTACGCGCTGCCGCCGGCGGTGTTGCTGCGCTCAGTGAACGTGGTGGTGGAGGTGTTGGAGCGGGGCTGCGTGCCGATGCTGTACGGGGACGTGGTGCCGGCTGGGGACGGGTTCCGGATCATGTCGGGGGATGAGATTCTGGAGCGGTTGGCGGTGCTGCGGGTGGATCGGGTGGGCTTCGGGATGGACGTGGACGGGGTGTACCCGGAGCGGCCGGGGGTGGGGGAGCCGTTTAAGGAGTTGACCCCGGGGGAGGCGCGGGCGCTGGCGGAGCGGTTGGAGGGAGCGGCCGGGGTGGACGTGACGGGCGGGATCGCGGAGAAGCTGCGGCGGGCGGCTCGGATCGCGGAGGCCGGGGTGGAGGTGTTCCTCTTCGACGCGAGCGATCCGGACAACGTGGATAGGTTCCTGCGGGGGGAGCGCGTTGGAACGCGGGTGGTCCGGCGGGACTAGGGAGCGGAAGTGGGAGCACGTGTTGGCCTGCGTGTGGGAGGACGTGGAGTCCGACGCGAGCCCGCTCTTCGAGTGCGTGCACCTGGTGCACCGGGCGCTGCCGGAGCTGGACATGGACGAGGTGGACACGCGGGTGCGGCTGTTCGGGAAGGAGCTGTCGTTTCCGCTCATCATCGCGGGGATGACGGGGGGTCACCCGAAGACGGGGGAGATCAATCGGAGGCTGGGGATGGTCGCGCGGAAGCTGGGGATCGGGATCGGCGTGGGTAGTCAGCGGGCTGGGGTGGAGGATCCGGAGGTGCGGTGGACGTTCGAGGTCGTGCGGGAGGAGTACCCGGATGGGCTGGTGCTGGCGAACATCGGGCTGCCGCAGTTGCGGGAGGGTGGGGCGGACCTGGCGGTGGAGGTCGTGGACATGGTGGACGCGGACGCGCTGGCCGTGCACGTGAACGTGCTGCAGGAGGCGGTGCAGCTGGAGGGGGAGCCCGACGCGTCGGGGTTCGTGGAGACGCTGGAGGAGGTGCGGGAGGCCGTGGACGTGCCCGTGGTGTTGAAGGAGACGGGGACGGGCGTGTCGGCCGAGGACGCGGAGCTGGTCAAGGACGTCGTGGACGGGATCGACGTGGGCGGGGCGGGCGGTACGAACTGGGCGGTGGTGGAGTCCGTGCGCTCTCGGGCGCACGGGGAGGCGCCCGTGGGCCGCGCGTTCTCGCGGTGGGGGGTGCCGACCGCCGCCTCGATCCTGGAGGTGAGGCGGGTGGTGGGGCCCGACGTCACCGTGATCGGGACCGGCGGCGTGCGGGACGGGCTGGACGTGGCGAAGGTGCTGGCGCTGGGCGGGGACTGCGCGGGGATGGCCCTGCCGGTGCTTCGGAAGGTGCTGTCCGAGGGCGTGTCGGGGTGCGTGCGGTTCCTGAGGACCGTGGCCAGGGAGGCCAGGATCGCGATGCTGATGACCGGGTGCCGGACCGTGGAGGAGATGAGCAGGGTTCCGATCGTGGTTCACGGGCGGCTTAAGGAGTGGTTGGAGTGTCGAGGGATCGATCCCGAGCGGGTCTGCTCGGGCGATCGCCGTCAGGGGTGTTAGCGGTTGGGCGTGGAGGTGTTCGCGGTCGGAGGGTACGGGGAGGCCGGTGGCCGGAACATGACGGCCGTGCGGGTGGACGACGAGCTCGTGATCTTCGACTGCGGCATGTCGCTGGACAAGTCCCTCGTGTTCCGGAAGGATTTCCCCAAGGCGTCCACCCGGGAGCTGCGGGACGTGAAGGCGATCCCGGATGACACGATACTGCGTCGGTACCGGTCCAAGGCGGTGGCCGTGGCCCTCTCGCACGCGCACCTGGATCACATCGGCGCCGTCCCCAAGCTCTTGTTCCGGTACCGGTGCCCGGTGTTCGGGACCCGGTTCACCATCGAGCTGGTGAAGCGGGACCTGGAGAACGAGGAGCGGTACGCGGAGGAGGCCGAGGAGGTGCGGGTGAACCTGTACGCGGTCGAGCCGGGGGATGAGGTGCAGATCTCGCGGCGGCTGCGGCTGGAGTTCGTGCCCATCAGCCACAGCATCCCGGGCAGCGTGCTGCCGGTCCTCCACACCCCTTACGGGGCGATCGTGTACGCGTGCGACTTCAAGTTCGACGATCACCAGATGATCGGTTACCAGCCGGACTACAAGCGGTTGAAGCAGCTGGGGAAGGAGGGCGTGCTGCTGCTCATCCCGGAGAGTCTTCGGGTCGCCGAGGAGATCAAGACCCCGTCCGAGTCCGTGGCCCGGGAGATGGTCAGCGACGTCCTGCGCTTCGCGGACGAGGAGACCGAGGGGATCATCGTGACCACGTTCTCCTCACACATCGAGCGCATTCAGGCCATCGCGGACACCGCGGACCGGCTCGGTCGGCGGGTCGTGCTCGCGGGTCGCTCCCTGGGCAAGTACGGCCGCGTGGCCGAGGAGCTGGGGCTGCTGAACCTGCCGGCCGGGGCGCGGATCTACGACAAGCCGGACACGATCCGGCGCGGGTTGGAGCGCGCGTGCGAGGAGAAGGAGGAGTACCTGCTCATCGTGACGGGGCACCAGGGCGAGCCCGGCGCCGTGCTGACCCGGATGGCGGACGACGAGCTCCCCTACCGGTTGACCGAGCAGGATGGGGTGATCTTCTCCTCCTCCGTCATCCCGTCCCCCATCAACCGGTCCAACCGGTACAAGCTCGAGACCAAGCTTCGGCTGAAGGGCGTGAAGATGTTCAAGGACGTGCACGTCTCCGGGCACGCCGGCCGGGAGGACCATCGGCTCTTGCTCCGCATGCTGCAGCCCGAGTTCATCGTGCCGGCGCACGGGGACCCGGACATGCTGGCGGCCTACGCGGAGCTGGCCGCGCAGGAGGGGTACGAAATCAATACGGACCTGTTCCTAACGCTGGACGGCACCCGGATCGAGTTACCCATCTGAAAAAGGGGAGAGGGAAATGCATGATCGGGTGCTCGAGGAGCTGGAGCGGGCCGGGGAGCTGGTGGACGACAAGATCCGGGAGGTGCTGCCCCGGGGTGGGGCCGCGGAGCTGTACGACGCCTGCTGGCATTTGATCGAGGCCGGGGGCAAGCGCTTCCGACCCCTGCTCGCCATCAAGTCCTGCCAGGCCCTGGGCGGCGCCCCGGAGGACGTGCTCCCGGAGGCGGCAGCCGTGGAGCTCATCCACACGTTCACGCTGATCCACGATGATATCATGGACGAGGACGAGGAGCGTCGCGGCGTGGAGGCGGTCCACGTCCGCTGGAACGTCCCCGTCGCCATCCTCGCCGGGGACACGCTCTTCTCCAAGGCGTTCGAGGTGGCCGCCGAGGGTGGAGACATCCGGGCGGTGAGGGAGCTGGCCCGCGCCTGCACGGAGATCTGCGAGGGGCAGGCCATGGACCTGGAGTTCGAGGAGCGGGACGACGTGACGGAGGAGGAGTTCCTGGAGATGGTGCGCAAGAAGACGGCCGCGCTCATCCGAGCCTCCTGCGTGGTCGGCGGGCTCAAGGCGGGGGCCGACGACGACCAGCTGACCGCGTTGGCCGAGTACGGGGAGAACCTCGGTATCGCCTTCCAGATCCAGGACGACGTGCTGGACCTGGTGGGGGACGAGTCGAAGCTGGGCAAGCCGGTCGGCAGCGACATCGTCGAGGGCAAGAAGACGCTCATCGTCATCAAGGGGCTGGAGCGGGCGGACGAGGGGCAGCGGGAGCGGATCCTGAGCGTGCTGGGCAACGAGGACGCCTCCCGGGAGGAGGTGCTGGAGGTGATCGAGATCCTTCGGGAGCTCGGGGCGATAGACTACGCCCGGGAGCGGGCGCGCGAGTACGCGGAGGCCGCGAAGGAGGCCCTGAGTCGGCTGCCGGGGAACGAGCACCGGGAGTTCCTCGAGGCGGTGGCGGACTTCGTGGTCGAGCGGGAGTTCTAGGGAGTGTAGGTCGTTGCCTCTACCCCGGTTCTTCCTGGAGGTGGATGAGGAGGAGCTCGAGGGCGGGCTCCCGGACGAGGAGTTCATACTGACGGATGAGGATCATCGGATCGTCGTGCGCTCGCGGGAGCTGGCCGAGCGCCTGCTCGAGGAGCTGGAGGAACCGGTCGTCTGCCGTAAGGTCGTGTACGAGGAGGCGAGGGCCGCGTTCGACGCCCTGGAGGCCCGAGTCACCCGGCACGTGATCATCGAGCCGCCGGACCGGAGATCGCTGGTGTTCCTGCGGCCCGGAGAGCGGGTGTACCAGGTCCCGGTGGAGGGGTACGTGGTCACCCCGATCGCCGACGTGGGGGACCGGCTCAGGAAGGGGGACCCGCTGGCCGCGATCACGACGCGGCGGGGAGACGTCCGGTACGTGGAGGCCCCGCACCCCTGCCTGGTGGTGTACGTGTGTGAGCAGGAGGCGGTCCGGGCGCAGCGGAGACCGAACTACGAGTACTACATCGTCCAGGTGGAGGAGTGACGCGCACCGGGCCATCCGGGAGGCCCTCCGGCGCGTTCTCCACGGCTCGCTGCCCCGGGAGGTGGGGGTGGACGTTCTCGAGGTTCGACCCGGGCTGAGGAGGCGCGACGTCCTGTACGTGCGGGCGGAGCTGGTCGTTCACAAGGGGTCGCTCAAGGGCACCGTGATCGGTCGCGGCGGCCGCACGGTGCGGAGGATCGGTGTGGAGGCGCGCAGGAGGCTGGAGCGGTGGTGGGGTCGCCGGGTGTTCCTGGACCTGACCGTGGTGGTGGATCCGGAGCGCGCTCCGGCGAATCGATGGTTCAAGATCAGGAAACGGGATGACGTTTTCGAGTGTCCCGCCTTCAAGCACCCGCAGCACGTGCGCGCCCGGGACGTGCGCGTGCGGGGCAACGCCCGGATCGCGGCCTTCACGGAGCTCTCGCGGTCCACCGTGCACGGCGGCGCGATGGTCTCCAACTTCAGCCGGGTCGTCGGCTCGGTGCTGCACAAGCGGGTGAGCGTGTCCGCCCACTGCACCGTCCGGGACGCGGAGCTGGGGCCGTTGACGTTCGTCGGCGACGGGGCGCGGGTGGAGTCGTCCCGGGTGGGAGAGCGCTGCTTCGTGGGGATGCGAGCCCTCGTGCGCGGGGCGCGCGTGGGTCGCTGGTCGGTGATCGGGGCGGGGGCCAGGGTGGAGGGGGACGTGCCGGAGCGTTCGCTCGTGGTCGGGAGTGAGGTGGTGGATCACCTGGACTTTTACGAGCTGGTGCTGGAGTCGGATCGTGCGGTGCTGAAGGTGAACGGTCGGGTGAAGGAGCGGGTGAGGGTCGGGAGCGGGGAGGAGGTCACCGTCCGGTACCTGGAGGACGAGAACGAGCTGACGTTGGGCGGGGGGTCCGGTAGGGAGCTGTGCAGGGCCTTCAGGGAGGGGAAGGGGTGGAGAATTCGGGGTAGGGGGTTCGAGCGGGAAGGTCGGTCGGTGCACTGGTACGTGGGGAGGAGGCGGGGCCTGCTCGCCTAGACGCCGAGCTCCTCCCGGATCTCCCGGACCAGCTCGGAGACGCCGATGTCGGTGAGGCTCTCCAGCACGAACCGGGCGCTGTTGCGGTCGTCCACGAGCTTCAGCGGCCCCAGGAACTCGGTGCGGGAGAGGATCTTCTTCAGGACGTCGTTGGCCTCGGGCGTGTCGAACGCGTCCCCGTCCACGTACAGGGTGAGCCCGTCGGCGTCCCGGACGGACAGCGACCCGTTGTAGATGCAGGAGCTGGCACCCTGCTCGACGGGGCCCTCCTTCACGATGACGGTCTTCACGGTGCTGCCGTCGCCGAGCTTGACGCGCTCGTCGGAGAGGATGTACTCGCACTCGACGGAGCCCGTCGTTTCCAGCTCCTTGCAGATGACGGCGGAGGCGGACAGTCGATCCGAAGCCTTTACCTTGCCCGGGGCGACGATGATGCCGGACACGCTCACGTTGCTGGCCAGCGAGGCGTCGGATCCGACCACGATCGACCCGTCGATCCGCACGCCCGAGCCGAGCTCGACGGCGTCCTGGGAGACGACGTTGCCGGTGATCTCGGCCCCCTCGCGGATCCGGACGCCGTCCTTGGAGATCACGTCGCCCAGCACCTTGACTCCCTTCCCGATCTCCACCTCCTTGGCGACGATGGTGCCGTGGACGCGCGAGTTGTCCCGGATGCTGACGCTCTCCTTGATGAGGATGGGCTCCTCGTCGTGCATCGACTGGATGGAGGAGCCCTTGCCCACGACGAGGCTGCCGTTGACGCGCGCCACGGCCATCTCGGTGCCGGCCGGGATGAGCAGCTGCTCGCCCTCCTCGTACCGCTTGATCTGAGCGGTGAGCTGGGAGACCTTCTTCTTGAGCTTCTCGATCTCCTCGTCCTTCCGCTTGAGCTCCCGGCGCAGCTTCTTGACCTGCTTCCGAGACTTCCGGAGCTTCCTCTCGCGATCCTTGAGCTTGGAGCTCAGCTCCTTGATCCGCTTCTCCGCCTCCTTCAGCTTGGACTGGAGCCGCTCGTTCTCCGAGGAGAGCTGCTCGAGCTGCTTCCGGAGCTCGTCGCGCTCCCGCTTCAGCTCCTCGATCTTGGACTTGAGCTCCTCGATTCGCTCCTCCGCCTCGGACAGCTCCTCCAGCTTGCGCTCGAGCTTCTCCTTCTCCTCCTTGATCTTCTCGTACTTGCTCTTGAGCTTCTTGACGCTCTTCACCAGCTTCTTGTTCTGCTCGGATAGGTCCTCCAGCTTGTCCTTAAGCTCCTGCTGCTTCTGAGTGGCCTCCTCGTACTTCTCCCGGTACTCCTCCGCCTTGGACTTGAGCTCCTCGTACTTGGACTTCAGCTCCTCGATCTTCTCCTTCAGGCGCTTGGTGGCCTTGACGTACCGGTCCAGCTCCTCCTCCCGCTCCTTCAGCTCCTCCTTGAGGCGCTTGACCTCTTCCCGGAGCCTGTCGCGCTCCCCGATCGCGCTCTCGGCCTTGTCCTTCCACTCCTCCAGCTCGCGCCTGAGTCTCTCGTTCTCCCGCTTCAGCCGCTCCAGATCCTCGGAGCTCGGGGCCGCCTCGGGCTCCTTTTCTTCCTCTTCCTCCTCCCTCTCGGGGGCCGGGGCGGGGGCGGGTTTGGCCTCCTCTTCCTCTTCCTCCTCGGCCTCCTCCGCGGCCTCCGGCTTGGGCGGTTTGAGCTTGAGCTTGATCGCGCCGCCCGACTTCTCCTCTTCCTTCCCTTCCCCCTCCTCTCGCTCCTCCCGGGCCTTCTCGGGCTTGGGGAGCTTTAGCTTGGGTGGTCCCTCGTCCCCTCCTCCCTCTTCTTCACTCCCTCCACCGCCGACCGACAGCTTGAGCTTGGGACCCTCCTCGCCCTCGTCCTCCTCCTCGGGCCTTTTGCGGCGGAAGATCATCGATCGTGGGCCCCTTGGCGCTAATTAGCCGAACATGTCCTCCGGCGGGGGTGTGGGCGGGTGTCCGGGAACTACGGCGGGCACGACCGCCTCCGGCTCCTTCTCGATCTCCGCCTTCATGCGGTTCACGAGTTTCTCGTCCTTAATAATTTTAACTATCCTGGGCTGCGGGCGGGCCTCGTTGGGGGAGGGGACGAGCGGGAGGTCCACGATCACGTGATCGTCCTCCTCCAGCTCACCGGCCAGGCGAGGGTCCACCTCGGCGATGATGGTGGGGCCGCGGTGCAGGCTGACGGTGGCGAGGACCTGCTGGTCGGCGGACACGACCCCCTCATCGGAGGGTCGGATGATCGTCTCCACCTTGCCCAGCTCGTACGGCATCGTGCAGCTCTCCCCTGCCCCTCCTGCGGGAGATGTGCAGTAGGCTCGCCAGCCCGATCGCGTTGACCATCCAATAAGAGATTACCCTGTCAAGTAGGACCGCGGCGGCGCTGATGCCCCGATCGACGCCCAGCGCCGCGTACGCGGAGGCCGCGGAGACCTCGATCGCGCCCAGGCCGCCGGGGAGCAGGGGCAGCACGCCTACGAGCATGGAGACGGTGAACCCCACCACGATCACGGACAGGGGTACGGCGCGGTCGAGGGCGGTGAAGACGAGGTAGGTGCGGAGGATCTCGCAGGTCCAGATGGCGAAGGAGATCGCGGTGCCGCAGGCCAGCGTGCACGGGTCGGAGAGCAGCCGCCGGAAGTTGCGGACGAAGCGCCGGATCCAGCGCTCGACGCGGCGCGCGTCGACGTCGTCCCGTCGGACTCGGGACAGGAGTCGGGAGAGGAGCGTGCCGAAACGGAGAATTATCCTCTCGTTGGCCATGATCCAAACGGAAAACGCGAGCGCGAGCGTGAGTGCCAGCACGCTCGCCGCGAGTAGCTGGGTCATGCGGCTTCCGCTCTGGAGCAGCGACGCGAGTCCGAGTAGCAGGAGCGCGACGATGGGGAAGTAGTCCAGGATCCGGTCTATGACCACGGAGGAGGCCACGTCGCGGGCCCGGCATCCGGTGAGTCGGGAGAGCAGGTAGATGCGCAGGGGCTCGCCCCCGCTGCGGGCGCTCGGGGTCACGTTGTTGATGAGCATCGACGCGTTGTTGATCAGGAAGGTGAGTCGGAAGGGGGCCCGAATGCCGGCCCGTTGGAGCACGAAGTACCATCGGGCGGCCCAGAGGAGGAGGTCGGCGAGCTGGACGAGGGTGGCCAGCACCAGGATGTACGGGTTCGCTCGTCGGAGCGCGGAGGCGATCTGGCCCGGGTTGAACGACCAGATCATCAGGGCGAGGAGGGCGACGCCGGCGGCCGTGGCCAGCACCATCTTCCGGTTGAGCTTCCAGTTCACCGCGCTACCCGCCTACTCCTTCCTGAGCACGGCGTAGAAAAACCCGGGCGTGTCCGCTCGGTGGGGGAGGAAGAGCGCGCCGTCCCCGGCGGGGTTCGCGGGCTTAAGTGCCTCGGTGACCGGCTCCATGCCCAGCTCCTCGACCGCCCGGCGGACGACGAGCTCGTTCTCTTCGCGGGTCAGCGTGCAGGTGGCGTAGAGGAGGCGGCCGCCCGGTCTTAGAACCCGGTGGGCGGCCCGGAGCAGCGAGAACTGGTACGAGGGCAGGCCCAGGCACTCCTCGTAGGTGGCCTCGATCCACAGTTTGGGCCGCACGCCCAGGGCGGTGCAGGGCGGGTCCACGATCGCCACGTCGAACCGCTCCCGGAGTCGGCGGCAGACGCGTCGGGCATCCCCGTGGATCACCCGGACCCAGTCGATGCCGAGCCGTCGCAGTCGTCGCTCCATCCTCTCCAGCCGGGGTTTGGACCGGTCGATGGCGACGATCTTGGAGTCGGGGCCCGTGAGCTGGGCGACGTGGGAGCACTTGCCCCCGGGGGCCGCGCAGAGGTCGATGACGGACTCTCCGGGCCGCGGGTCGAGGGCCTCGACGGCGAGGATGGAGGGGAGGCCCTGGGAGTAGATCCAGCCCCGGGCGTGGGCCCGGGTGGCGCGCACCTTGGGAGCCCGGTACACGGGTCGGTCGACGCGGACGGCCAGCCCCCGGTCCCGCTCCTCCATCTCGTCCCCGTCCATCTCGGCCACGCCGAGGGCCACGGGGTGGCCCCGCTCGGAGACGACGACCACCCGATCTCCACGCCTCACGCCCTCGGCCTGGAGCACCCCGGGGGCGTACAGGTCGGCCCCCACGTACACGCTCTCGGCGGCGAACTTGTCGGCCACCACGACCCGCTCCTCGTCGGGGCGCACTCGGTGGGGTCCCTTCACCTCGATCTCCACGGCGTGCTCGGAGTACGGGGAGGGTCGGACGCGGTGGTCCGGTAGCTCCCGGGACAGGAGCTCCAGGACGTCCTCCGGGTCCGCCTTCAGCGTGTTCACACGGAGCGTGTACCAGCGGACGGGGGCGGCGAGGGCGGCGAGGAGGGTCGGGTAGTCGGGGGTGCGGGCTTGGAGGAGGTTCGCCAGCCTGGGGTCGTCCAGGTCGGGGCGGGTGAAGGGGCGGACTCCTCGGCTCGGGTGGATATCATCACCCCGTCGGGCGAAGGCCGTGCTCGTCATCGGAGTGCGGGGTCAGAACTCGATCAGCTCGACCGTTCGTTCGTCGGGGTCCAGGAGGGCCGCGGTGCGGCGGCCGGTCACGTACCCGCAGGCCTCGCCCGGGTTCACGACGAGGGTGTCTCCCACCCGGCGCTCCTCGGGCTCGTGGGTGTGGCCGTAGACGACCACGTCGTACTGGCCGGAGCGGGCGAGGGCCTCGACGATGGCCTCCTCGGTCCCGTGCACCATGGCGACCTTCAGCCCCAGGACCTCGCCCGTGAAGACCTCGCCGACCAGGTTAAAGCCGATCTCCTCCGCCTTCTCGCGGAGGAAATCGCGTTCTCCGTCGTTGTTTCCGAAAACGCCTATAAACTCCTCGCAGTCGATTTTAGCGAGCTCGGGGAGCGTGAAGGGAGCGACGTAGTCGCCGGCGTGCAGCACGACTTCGACGCCCTCGTCGTTCATTCGGTCCGCCAGCTCGCGCACGGCCCGCAAGTTGTCGTGGGTGTCCGAGATCAGCCCGATCAACGGTTCGACCCCCCGTCAGGGGGTGGGAGGGGTTAACGTCCGCGTTCGGTCGCATCGCGTCCGTGAATCCGCGTCGCGTGATGAGGCAGGTCGTCCGGGCCTCCCTCAAGCCGGTATATAAGATGTACGAGAGGATGTTGGAGCGGAGGGTGCGTCGGGGTAAGGTGCCCGAGCATGTGGGCATCATTATGGATGGGAACCGTAGGTTCGCCCGCGAGTTGGGGTTGAAGCCCTGGGAGGGGCATCGGTACGGGGCGGATAAGCTGGAGGAGGTGCTGGACTGGTGCTTCGACATCGGGGTTAGGATCGTCACGGTTTACGCGCTCTCCACCGAGAACCTGAACCGGCCGAAGGAGGAGCTGCGTCACCTGTTCGACCTGATGGAGGAGCGGTTCAGGGAGCTGGCCCGGAGCGAGCGGATTCATCGGCGTCGGGTCGCCGTGCGGGCGATGGGTCGGTTGCACCTGCTGCCGCGTCGGGTGCGGGAGGCGATTCGGGAGGCGGAGGAGGCGACGAGGGAGTACTCGGAGCGGTTCCTGAACGTGGCGGTGGCGTACGGGGGCCGCCAGGAGATCATCGACGCGGTGCGGGAGATCGCCCAAGACGTTAAATCGGGTCGGCTCGATCCCCGCAGCATAGACGAGGAGACGTTCCGCGAGTACGTCTACGTGGGTGACCTGCCCGATCCGGAGCTCATCATCCGGACGAGTGGTGAGGAGCGGTTGAGTAACTTCCTCCTGTGGTACTCCGCGTACTCCGAGCTGTACTTCGTGGACGTGTACTGGCCGGAGTTCCGCAAGATCGATCTGCTCCGGGCGATCCGGGAGTTTCAGAAGCGGGAGCGAAGGTTCGGCAGATGACGGCCGGGGGTGCGCGGCGGATGGTGGAGGACCTGCTCGGGGTGGAGCCCCAGACGGACGGTCAGAAGGAGCTGTACGAGGCCCTGCTGGACGAGGAGAACGAGATCGTGGCCGCGTTCGGGCCGACGGGTACGGGTAAGACGCTCTTCTGCGCCGCGTACGGCGTGAAGGCGGTGATGGAGGGCGAGTACGATCGGTTCATCGTCACGCGGCCGCTCGTGGACGTGGCGACGAAGGAGGAGATGAGCTCCGCCGACGTGCCGGAGAAGTTCGAGGAGATGGTCGTCACGCCGGTGATGGACGTGCTCTCGCAGTTCACGGGGCGGAAGGAGCTCCGGCGGATGATCGAGGAGGAGAAGATCATGATCGTGGACACGCACTTCGTTCGGGGGCGCACGTTCGACGACGCCGTGATCCTGCTGGACGAGGTTCAGAACATGCTGCCGGAGAACGCGGGCGAGGTACTGGCGCGGATGGGTCACAACTCGCGCCTGCTGATCACGGGCGATCCGGTCTTCCAGAAGGACATCGACGTGGAGCGGTGCGGCGCGACGGTCATGCGGGAGATCCTGGCCGAGGAGCCCAAGGCCGCGGTGATCGACCTGGGCACGCGGGACATCGTGCGGCCGGGCGCGGAGCGGGGCGTGCACCTGCAGCTGGAGATCCGCGTCCGCAACCGCGAGCTGAACGACGTGGAGCGGGAGATCATGGACGTGGTCCGGGTGGAGGCTCCGGACGCCGACGTGCTCACGGTCCTGTACGTGGAGCCCATCGCCGAGGACCTGGAGATCGACACGGAGAACGTGCCGCAGGCCGTGATCGTGACCAAGGAGGGGCACGTGGGCCGGGTGGTCGGCACTGGGGGCGAGCGGATCGAGAACATCGAGGCGGAGACGAACATGCGGATCGTCGTCACGCACCTGACGCTGGACTTCATCGACTTCATCGCGGACATCCATCCGGTCCCGTGGATCGGGGAGCGCATCGTCGACGTGGACATCGCGGGCCCGAACCTGAAGGTGTGGATCGACCGGCGGGACTTCGGCCCGTTCATGGGGCAGCGCGGCCGGTACGCCCGGTTCGTCGAGGAGGTGCTGCAGGAGCTCCTCGGCATGGGCCTGGAGGTCGAGCAGGCGTGAGCCGGCGCATGGTCGACGCCCACCTCCTCGCCACCAAACCGCTCCGCCCGCGCGAGCTGAGGGAGCGGCTGGAGCGGGCGCTCCGGGCGGCGGGGTTCGAGGTCGAGCGCGTGCTGGTGAGCGAGGGAGCGGTGATCCTCGCCGGGGGCCGACCCGCCCGCGAGTACGTGATCCTGGCGGACGTGGTCGGCTCGGGCGATCCCGGCGGGGTCGTGAGGTCGGTGCTGGAGCGCTACGGCAGGCCGGAGGTGCGGGTGGGGAGGCGGGACGCGCCGGGGGAGTGCGATGATCGGGCGCTGGAGGCGCTATTCCAGGGTGGTGAGGAGCCTGGTGAGGAGTGAGGGGTCGGACGATCGAATCGCCGCCGTGCTCACGCTGACGGGGACGCGTCGACCCCCGGGAGGGGACCGCGTCCACGACGATATCGTTACAATGATCAAAACGGATGGGGGGCTCGAGGGGACCGTCCTGCACCCCCGACCGCCCTCGGACTCGGGCCTCCTGGGCCGCCGGTTGAAGGCCGTGTGGCGCTCGTCCTCGGACCCGCCGACGAGCGCCCTGACCCTGGACGCCATGGCCAGCGCCCGGGCCGGCGAGGTCTCGCCGCTGCTCTCCGAGCGGCTGCCTAGGAGTTACAGGAAGGCTGAAAAGGAGCGGGCCCGCATCATAGTGGACACGGTGGAGGACCGATTCGGAGAGGAAGTGCTCCTGATTGGGTATTCCAGCGCCCTCCGTCGGGAGCTGGAGCGACGGGGGCTGCTCCGGGGGGTGGTGGACGCGGATCCCCGGGTGGGGGTCCCGCGGCGCGCGGGGCTGGGCGAGTTCCCGCTGCTGGCCACCGGCATGGTGCTGGTGAACGGCTCGTTCAAGCGCATCGTGACCCGTCACCGCGGTCCCATCGCGCTGTACGCCCAGTCCTGCACGCACTTGGTCCCGTTGCTCACCCGTGCCGGCGTTGTGGATGCGGCGATCGTGGAATCCTTTCCCTTCCACTTTTGCCCGGGAGAAACCCGAGTGCGCGTGTTCGCGGGTGGTTGATCTTGCTGGATACCGTTAAGGACTACATGAGCGGCGTGATCAAGCGCAAGACCAAGCGGGGCGATCTGGACATCGCGATGCTGATCGACGGGCCGAACATGCTCCGGCGCGAGTTCGACATCAGCCTGAAGGAGGTTCGGGAGCTCGTCGAGGAGCTGGGCACGATCCGCATCGGCCTGGCGTTCCTGAACCAGTACGCGTCGGACAAGCTCATCGAGGCGGTGGCGAACCAGGGGTTCGTGCCCCGGGTCATCCCGGGGGACGTGGACGTGTACCTCGCCGTGGAGGCGATGGACATCATCTACAGCGACAGCGTGGACGCGCTGGCCCTGATGACGCGGGACACGGACTTCCTGCCCATCATCGCGAAGGCGAAGGAGCGGGGCAAGGTGACCATCGTGATCGGGGCCGAGCCGGGGTTCAGCACGGCCCTGCAGAACGCCGCCGACTACGTGATCAAGCTGAAGACGGGGAGGAGGGAAGAGGAGGCGCGGGAGGAGGAGGCGAAGAAGCGGCAGCAGCAGGAGGCCGCGGAAGGCTGATCATGCTGGTCCGGACGCTCCGCACCCCGGTCGGGAGGTTCCGGCTGCTCGTGGACGCCTACCAGGACGACCTGCTGCGGGACCGGGAGCGGACGGGCGCGTTCGTCCGCATGGTGTGCGACCACGCCGACGGGACCGAGTTCGCCGACCTGGGCGCCGGGACGGGACCACTCTCCGTGGTCGCCGCGAACGCGGGCGCCCGTCGGGTCGTCGCGGTGGAGCGGAATCCCAGGAGGGCCCGGCTGCTGGAGCGGAACCTCAGGAGGTACGCGCCGAGGGACGTGCGGTGGGAGGTGGTGCGGGCCGACGCGCGGCGCGTGGAGGTGAACGCCGACGTGGTCGTCTGCGAGATGATCGACACGCTGCTGCTGGAGGAGGACTTCGTGGACGTGGTGAACGCCGCGCTGGAGAGGTACGGGCCCCGGGTGCTGCCTCCGGAGGTGCGGATCGGGCGGCGACCGCTGGAGGACCCGCCGCGGACGCCCCGGTACGCGCCCACGGACGTGCGCGGGGCGGAGCCGCTCGAGGTGATCCGAACCGAGGGGCGGATCCCGAAGGAGTTCGAGTACGAGACCCCGGGGCCGGGGTACGAGTTCCTGACGTGGGTGGAGTACGGCGGGCTCGTGGCTGGGGGCTCGGAGGTCTTCTGCCCGGGGCTCCGGGTGAGGACGCCGGGGGAGGTCGTTCGTGGTCGTCGTGGGGAGGGGCTGGAGTCGCTGCGGGTCTAGGCCCCGCGGAGCAGGAGGACGATGCCGAGGGCGATCAGGCCGCCCGCGAGGATCCAGTGGGTGAGGGTGGCCCGCCGGCGTCGGCGCTCGTACTCGCGACGGCATTTCTCGCTGCAGAAGCGTTCTCCCTCGGGGATCGCGGCCCCGCAGACGATGCAGTGGGAGTGCGGGGGAACGCGCTCGCGCTCCGGCACCCGGTCACCCCCGGACGATCGTGCCGTCGTGCCGGCCCCGGAGGGTCCCCCGGATCCCGGCGCTTTTGAAGTCATCCCAGGACAGGACGTGGGTGGTCACGCGGCCGCGGCGGATGATCTTGGTCGCGACGGGGTCGACCACGAAGCTGCCGCCGGCCTCCAGGTCGGCCTCGAAGGCCAGCCGCTCGAGCTCGCTGGCGCTGATCTCCCGGAACTTCCGGGCGCCCGGCTCGCTCGGGTCCCGGTCGTAGATCCCGTCCACGTTGGTGACGATGATGAGCGGGGCCTGGAGGAGCTCGGCGATCATGGCCCCGACGGCGTCGGTGGTGTGACCCGGGTGCGTGCCTCCGCAGACGGCCACGCCCTCCCGACGGACCGTTTCCGCGGCTTCCGAGGGGGTTTCCGGGACGTCGGTCCCGGGCCGGCCGAGCGCGAGGTTGAGGAGGGCGGCGTTCAGCCGGGTCACCGCGATGCCGAGCTCGTCGAGGGCGGTCTCGGGCGCCCCGAGGTCTCGCGCTACGTTTATGTACTCACGGGCGACGGGGCCCCCACCGACGACGACGCAGGTTTTCAGCCCGGATTCCAGCGCTTCGGAGATGAGGTCCGCGGCTTCCCGGATCCGGTCCGGGTTCCGCACGTTGAGCACGGACCCGCCGAGCGCCACGACCGCGTACAGCCCGATCACCCCCTGGGGGAGCCCGGTTGGAGGCGACCTCCGAGAGCGTGGAACGGTACAAGTTCAAAAGAATGCTAGAGCGGTTGGAGAGCCTGGAGGGCGAGGGCACGGAGCTGATCACGATATACATTCCGCCGGAGAAGCGGTTGAGCGATGTGATCGCAATGATGAGGGAGGAGTACTCTCAGGCGAGTAATATTAAGAGTAAGAGGACGCGGAAGAACGTGCAGTCCGCGATTGAGGTGGTTATCCAAAGGCTCAAGACCGTGGGTGAGACTCCGGAGAACGGGTTGGTGGTGCTGGTCGGTACGGTTAAGGAAGGCACGAAGGAGAAGATGGTAGCGGAGCTAATCGAGCCGCCCGAGCCGGTGGATCGGTTCATTTACCGGTGCGATTCCAGGTTTTACCTGGAGCCCCTGAAGGAGTGTCTCGAGGATAAGGATGTGTACGGCGTGCTGGTCATGGACCGTCGGGAGGCGACGATCGGGCTGGTTAAGGGTAAGCGGGTTGAGGTGAAGAAGCGGCTCAAGTCGGATGTGCCGGGTAAGCACAAGGCGGGCGGGCAGTCGCAGCGGCGCTTCGATCGGCTGATCGAGCACGCGGCGCACGAGTTCTACCAGGAGGTGGGTGAGGCCGCGCGGGAGGTCTTCGAGGAGGTGGAGAACCTGAAGGGGATCATCGTGGGCGGTCCGGGCCCGACGAAGGAGGAGTTCCTGGAGGGGGACTACCTGCCCAAGGACCTGAAGGAGAAGGTCATCGCCGTGGTGGATGTGGGGAACACGGACGAGTCGGGGATCCGGGAGGCGCTGAACAAGGCGGAGGACGCGCTCAAGGAGGCGGAGCTGGTCCGGGAGAAGCGGCTGGTGCGGCGGTTCATGGAGGAGGCGGTCAACGGGGATCTGGCGGCGTACGGGGAGGATGAGGTGGAGAGGATGCTGCGGATGGGGGCCGTGGAGACGCTGCTGATCTCGGAGGAGCTGGAGGGGTACAAGGCGGTGCTCCGGTGCCCGGAGTGCGGTCACGAGGAGGTGGTCACGGTTCGGAGCAAGGAGGAGGCGAGGGAGCGGGCCGGGGAGTGCCCGGAGTGCGGTGAGGCCGAGCTGGAGGTGGAGGACGTGAAGGAGCTCGTGGACTACTACCTGGAGCTGGCGGAGCGGACGGGGGCTCGGGTGGAGATAATTTCAACCGAGACGGAGGAGGGCGCGCAGTTTCATCAGGCGTTCGGCGGCCTGGGCGCGCTGCTGAGGTTCCGACCGGGGTAACGGGGTCGGTGCCCGTTGGCGGAGGAGGCGCCACCGCACGATCCGTACTCGCTCCTCGTCCGGACGATCCGGACCTCGATCCGGGACGCCGTCTCCTCGGCGTACGACGTGGACGAGCCCGTGGAGGTGCCGGTGGATCCGGAGCCGCCGGTGGAGGACGCGGACGTGGCCACGCCCGTCGCCCTCTCGCTGGCGAAGGAGGTGGGCGAGGAGCCTCGGCAGGTCGCGGAGACGATCCTGGAGGAGTCCGACCTGGACGAGGTCGTGCTCGTGGACGAGGCCCGGGTGGAGGGTCCCGGGTACATCAACATCCGGCTGAACCGGCCCCAGTACGCCGCCCTCGTCCTCCGGTCCGTCTTCTACTACGGGGAGGAGTACGGGTCGCTGGACCTGGGGATGGGTCGGCCCGCGATCCTGGAGCACACGAGCGCGAACCCGAACGGCCCGTTGCACATTGGCCACGGCCGGAACGCGATCATCGGGGACATCCTGGCCCGGTGCATGGTGTTCACGAACTACGACGTGGAGGTCCAGTACTACGTGAACGACATGGGCAAGCAGATCGCGATGCTCGCGTGGAAGTACATCAAGGAGGGGCGGCCGGAGGTCCCGGAGGGTAAGAAGCCGGACGAGTTCTTCGGTGAGCTGTACGCGGAGGCGGCGAGGGAGATCGAGGAGGATCCCGAGCTGGAGGAGGTGGTGGAGCGGTTCCTGCGCTCCTACGAGCGGTACCTGCTGGAGGAGGAGTCCCGGGCGGAGCGCATCGCGGAGGCGTTTCAGACCGTGGTGGAGGAGTGCCTGAGGGGGCACATCGAGACCCTGGAGCGGCTCCGCGTGGCCCACGACCGGTTCGTGTACGAGAGCGAGTTCGTGGAGGATGCGGTCGAGATCGTCGAGAAGCTCGTGGAGATGGGCGCGGCGGAGGAGCGCGACGACGGGGCCGTGGTCCTCGATCTGGAGGACTACGGGATCGACAAGGAGCTCGTGCTCACGCGGAGCGACGGGACGACCCTGTACACGACGCGGGACATCGCGTACCACCTGTGGAAGCTCGGGCGGGCCGCGTTCGTCATCGACGTGCTCGGGGCGGATCACAAGCTCGCCGTGCAGCAGCTGAAGGCGGCGCTCGACCTGCTGGACGCGGATCCGGACCGCGTGGACGTGATCTTCTACGAGTTCATTCACCTGCCGGAGGGCTCGATGTCGACGCGGAAGGGTCGGTACGTGACCCTGGATGAGTTCCTGGACGAGGCCAAGCGGCGCGCGCTGGAGAAGATGCGGGAGGCGGGCGTGGCGGAGGATCTGGACGAGGAGGAGCGGGAGGAGATCGCGGAGAACGTGGCCATCGGGGCGGTCCGGTTCGCCATCGCCCGCGTGAGCCCGAACAAGCCGATCGAGTTCGACTGGGACGAGGCGCTGGACTTCCGGCGGGGCGGTCCGTTCATCCAGTACGCCTACGCGCGCGCCCGATCGATCCTCCGGCGGGCGGACGAGGACGTGCAGCGGTTCGACGCGGCTCACCTGGACGACGATCACTCGTTCGAGCTGGTCTTCCGGATGTCCATGTTCCCGCGGCAGGTGGCCCAGTGCGTGCGGAAGCGGCGCCCGGACGTCCTGGCGGAGTACGCCTACGAGCTCGCCCGGGCGTTCCACACGTTCTACGAGGAGGTGCCGGTGCTGCACGCGGAGGACGAGGAGGTGCGGAAGGCGCGGCTGAAGCTGGTGGAGGCGTTCACCATCGTGATGGAGAACGTCATGAACCTCCTGGGCGTCCCGGCGCTCGAGCGGATGTAGGCCCCGCCCCGTCTCGGCGCGGAACGTTATGGATCTCGTAACGATTTCCGGTGGTGGGCCGGCCGGGATTTGAACCCGGGACCACGGGATTAAAAGTCCCGCGCTCTAGCCAGACTGAGCTGCCGGCCCGGCGTCCGTTCACGCGGGGGCGCCGCGTCGTATAAAAACCTTTCTCCGCGGGCCGGGCTCCGGGGAACTACTTAAACCCCGCCCGGGGCGGCGGGACGGGGGTCAGATCCTCCAAAAGGATGACCCCCGTCTGGGTCCCCCGGGTGAGGCGGCCGTCGCCGTTCAATGAGCCCGGGACCGGAGGGCGGGGGACACCCCCGTCCCTCACGATCACCGCTGCTTGTCCGGAGAGGGAGGCGACGGGGAGGGTGCCCGTGAGCGAGCTGGAGGAGTTGAGGGAGGTGATCCGCCGGTACGCGCTGGAGAACGCGGCCAAGTACGACGGCCGGGCGAACCCGAACGCGGTCATGAAGAAGGTGATGCGGGAGCACGAGGAGTACCGGGATCGGGCCAAGGAGGTGCTCCGGCTCGTCCGGGAGGTGGTCGAGGAAGTCAACCGGATGTCCCTGGAGGAGATCCGGCGGGAGCTGGAGGAGCTGGGCGGGGTGGAGGAGGAGCGGTCGGAGGAGGAGGGCGGCCTGAAGCCGCTTCCCGGCGCCCGGGAGGGCGAGGTTCGGCTGCGGTTCGCCCCCAACCCGTCGGGCCCGCTGCACCTGGGTCACGCGCGGGCGGCGGTGCTCAACGACGAGTACGCCCGCCGGTACGACGGCGCGCTGATCCTGCGCTTCGAGGACACGGACCCGCGGCGGGTGGACCCGGAGGCGTACGACATGATCGAGGAGGACCTGGAGTGGCTGGGCGTGCGGGTGGACGAGCGGTACGTGCAGTCGAACCGGATGGAGCTGTACTACCGGGTGGCGGAGGAGCTGCTGGAGCGGGGCGGGGCGTACGTCTGCACGTGCGACGCGGACGAGTTTCGGCGGCTGCGGGATCGGGGCCAGGCCTGCCCGTGCCGGTCCCGGGATCCGGAGGAGAACCTGGAGCTGTGGGAGGAGATGCTGGACGGGGCGTTCTCGGAGGGGGAGGCGGTCGTTCGGGTGAAGACGCGGGTGGATCACCCGGACCCGGCCGCGCGGGAGTGGGTCGCGTTCCGGATCGTGGAGCGGGAGCATCCGATGGTGGGCGACCGGTACCTCGTCTGGCCGACGATGAACTTCGCCGTGGCCGTGGACGATCACTTCATGGAGGTCACGCACGTCCTGCGCGGGAAGGATCACGAGTCGAACACGCGCCGGCAGGAGTTCGTGTTCCGGCACCTGGACTGGGAGCCGCCGGAGTACGTGCACTACGGGATCCTGAAGGTGGAGGGGACCGTGCTGAGCACGTCCAGGATCCGGGAGGGGATCGAGTCCGGCGAGTTCACGGGCTGGGACGACGTGCGGACGGCGACGCTGCGCGCGCTGCGGCGGCGGGGGATCGAGCCCGAGGCGCTCCGGGAGACGATCCTGGAGATCGGGCTGACGGAGGTGGACGCGACCTTCAGCTGGGAGCAGCTGTACGCGCGCAACCGGCGCCTGATCGACCCGAGGTCTAACCGGTACTTCCTCGTCCGGGACCCGGTGGAGCTGTGGATCGAGGGCCTGGAGGAGCCGTTCGCGGCCACGCTGCCGCTGCACCCGGACGAGGACCGGGGCGAGCGGGCGCTCGTGCTGCACCCGGAGGACGGCGGCTGCCGGGTCTGGCTGGACCGGGAGGACGGGGAGGCGCTGGAGGAGGGTGAGCTGATCCGGCTGATGAACGCGGTGAACGTGAGGGTCGAGGAGGTGGGTGAGGGCGTCGTGCGGGGCCGGTACGAGGGGGAGGACTACCGGGCCGCGCGGCGTGAGGGGGCCCGGATCGTGCACTGGGTGCCGACGGACCAGGCGATCCCGTGCCGGGTGCTGCGGCCGGACGGGTCGGTGGACGAGGGCTACGTGGAGGCGAACGTGGAGCGGGAGAAGCCAGGGCGCACCGTGCAGTTCGAGCGGCTGTACTTCGCCCGGATCGAGGAGTGTCGACCGAGCGGTGTGAGGGCCGTGTATGCGCACGACTGACCCCAGCAACCCGGCGTGCGTGGCCCTCTCCGGCGGTCGGGACAGCGTGGCCACGGCCCTGCACGCGTCCGAGCGCTGGCGGGTGGAGGCAGCGGTCACTGTCGTGCACGAGTTCCTGGACGAGACGTGCCTGGAGAACGCCCGTCGGTGCGCGGAGCGGCTGGGGCTGAGGCACGAGCTCGTCCGGGTGCGCCTGCGGGGGTGGTTCCGCCGCGCCCTGCGCCGCGGCCTGCCCATCTGCACCAAGTGCGCCCGGACGGTGCTGACCGCCGCCTGCCTGCGGGCCAAGCGACTGAGGCTGCTCACGGTCCTCACGGGCCACGAGCTGAAGGGGAAGTACGGGCGGCGGGTGGCTCACCCGTACCCGCCCGGGGTGACGATGGTCCGGTACCCGGCGCTGCGCCGGTGGACGTGGGAGGACGTGAGCGAGATCGTCTCGGGCCTGGGCTGGTTCGACGAGGGGTACACGTGCCCCATCCGACCCTACGGGGTGCACCGGTTCATCGAGCGGGTCGGGTACAACCCGCTCACGGGCCGCGCCTGCTCGCTGATGGTGGAGCGCGTGGCCTCACCGCGGGCGTGCCTGGAGTACCTGATCGAGACGGAGACCCCGGAGTGGGACGCGGGGGAGGTGGAGGAGCGGCTGGGGCTGGAGCTGCGTCGGGTGTTCGAGGGCGGGGTGCCTGAGGGTCCGAGGGACGAGGGGGAGATCGTGCGTGACCTCACGTACCGGCTGCTGATGTTCCTGGAGCGGGCGCTGCGGTCGTACCTGAGCGGGACGTTGAACCGGATCGTGCGGACGGAGCGGTTCGCGCAGCTGCACGCGGTGCTTTACGAGTACTCCGAGATCGACGATCGGGTCGACGATTTAGGGTACGAGCGCCTGTCCCGGCTCGCCGTGGAGCGGGATGAGGGGACGGCCCGGAGGCTCCTGGAGGGGACGCGGGCGTTGATGCGGGAGCTGTTGCGGGAGTACGGTCGGAGGATCCCGGGGACGCGGGTCTGAGGGGGATGCGCGTGAAGGGGCGCACGGTGCTGGTGATCGGCGTGTGCGGGCCCGTGTGCAACCTGGTGGCCCGGGTGCTCGCGGAGCGGGACTATCACGTGATCGCCTCGGACGTGAAGAACGAGGAGGAGTGCGAGCTGCTGGACCCGCTGCTGGAGTACCCGAACGTGGAGGTCGTGCTGGGTGGCCATCCGGAGTGGCTGTTTCGGCGGGCGGACGCGGTGGTCCCGCCGCCCAGCCTGGAGGAGGGGTCCCCGCCGTACCGGCTGGCCCGTCGGTACGGGTGCCGGGTGTACGAGGTGGAGGACGTGCTCGAGCGGATTCCCCCCACCCGGCCGGTGGTGGGCGTGGGGGGTACGAACGGGAAGACGACGACCGTGGCGATGATCCGGCACGTGTGTCGGGAGCTGGGGCTGGAGGTGCGGGATCACGGGCTGCCGGGGATGCAGGGGAACGTGGGGTACCTGCCCCCGCTGCAGGCGCGGTTGCCGGGTGACGTGAGCGTGCTGGAGATCGCGACGTTCGGGGAGCGGGGGGAGATCCTGGAGGCGGCGAGGTGGGCGGAGGTGGAGTGCGCGTGCCTGACGAACATCACGCCGGACCACCTGAACAAGGCCGGGGACTTCCGGACGTACGCGCGGTGCGAGATCGAGCTGCTCGAGCCGGACTCGGTGGAGGTGGCCGTGCTGAACGCGCAGGATCCGCTGGTGGTGGGCGCGCCGGAGGAGGTGGGGTTCGAGGGGGAGGTCGTCTACTTCGGGGTGGAGGCGGAGCCCGTGGGGACCGTGGAGAAGGAGTGCTGGTGCGGTGGGCGGGCGGAGGTGAGGGAGATCCTTCCGTGGGTGGGCGACTTCCGGTGCGAGTGCGGGTTGGAGACGCCGTCCCCGGACTACCTGGCCGTGGACGTCTCCCTGGACGGGTTCACGCTGGCCTGCCCGGAGGGTGAGTTCGAGGTTGGCCTGCCCGTGATGGGGCTGCACAACGTGTACAACGCCGTGGCGGCCGCGGCCGTCTGCATCGAGTTCCTGGACCTGGACCCGGAGGAGGTGGCACGGGCCCTCGGCTCGTTCGAGGGGGTGGAGGGTCGGCTCGACGTCGTGTGGGACGATGGGGAGCGGGTGGTGATCGTCGACTACGGTCACAACCCGGCGGGCGTGGAGGCGACCCTGCGGTGCCTGAGGCAGGCGTACCCGGATCGGCGCCTGTGCGCGGTCATCGCGGTGGCCTCGGAGCTGGGCCCGGAGGGGGATCGTGAGATCCTGGAGCGGGCGGCCCGGCTCGCGGACCGGGTGATCGCGGCCTCGCACGCGTGCTACCGGGTGCTCGGGGAGGTGGGGGCGGACAACGTGGTGGCGGCGGAGAGCGCCGCGGAGCGGTTCGAGAAGCGGGGGACGCTGGGCGCCTCCCGGGAGCAGGTGCTGGACGGGCTGCGGGCGGCGTTGGAGTCGGGGTGCGAGGTGATCGTGGTGTTCGGGGAGGCGGCGCTGAAGTTCAAGGAGGACGTGCTGAGGGAGCTCGAGGAGGAGCTGGGGGAAGAGGGTTGAGGGTCCTGTTCGTGGGGGCCCGGCTGTTCCGGGACGTGGCGGAGTACGCCGGGTCCACCGGGGTGTATCGGATCCTGACCGAGTCGAACCCGGAGAGTTGGGACTGGGAGCTGGCGGACGATGTGCACTTCGTACCCCGGGGCATGGAGCACCCGGCGCGGATCGCGCTCGAGCGGGATGTGGATGGGGTGGTCCCGCTCATTGGCGTGGACGATCCGCTGCTTGAGGTGGCGGAAATGAAGGAGCGGCTGGAGTCGGAGGGGATCCCCGTCGCCGCCTCGGGGTTGGAGGGGACGCGGACCGGGGTGGACAAGATCCGGGCGAAGCGGGCGTTCGAGGAGCTGAACATCCCGACGCCGGAGTGGGAGGTGGTGGAGGATGAGCGGCCCCGGCTGCGCCCGCCGCTCGTGGTGAAGGATCCGAGGTCGCAGGCCGGGATCAACGTGAACGTGTACGAGCGGTCGGTGCCTCGGGTGCACGGGAGGCGGCTGGTGGAGGAGTTCGTCGAGGGGGCGGAGGTGTCGATCGAGGTGCTGTCCTGGGACGGGGAGGTCGTGCCGCTCGTGCCGGTGTTCAAGGGTTCGACGCTGGACGAGGATCACCCGATCGAGCGGATGCGGCTGGCGCCGGCCCAGCTGGACGGGTCGGTGGAGCGGGGGATCAAGCGCTGCGCGGTTCGGCTCGTGAAGCGGTTGGGGCTGGAGGGTACGGTTGACTTCGACGTGGTGGTGCGGGAGGACGAGTTCTGGTTCCTGGAGTTCAACCCGCGGCCCAGCGGCACGCGGTACATGACCTCGGGCTGTTCCGGGGTCTGGCCGCTGCGGGAGCTCGTGGACATGGTGGTGGGGCGCTGGCGGCCGCCCCGGGTCAGGAAGGTCTGGCACGCGATCGAGTGTCCGGTGTGGAACGCGTCCCGTCGGGAGCCCCTTAGGGAGCGGTTCGACGGGGGAGCGTACCACGTGTTCTACGAGTACCGGGGCCGGGTGGACGTGGCCGGGAGGATCACCGTCCGGGGTGAATCGTTTAAGGAGGCGTTCGAGAGGCTGAGGTCGGCCTTCCGGGCGGCGGGCGCGAACGTGCGGCTGGCGGAGAAGGAGTTCGAGCTGAGGATCAGGGAGGCCGGCAAGTTCCTGTAGAGCGGGGAGGAGCGCGTTGATCGTGGAGACGTTCTCGATCTCCACGGTGACGTCCTGGGTCACCGTGCGGCTGCTTCGCCGGTACATGCGGGAGGCCGGGGTGGTGGACCGCCCGATCGTCACGGAGCACTCGCACAAGGCCGGCACGCCGATCATGGGAGGGTTCGGGATCCTGTTGGGCACGGTCGCGGGGCCGCTCCTGGTGTCGATCCAGGCGCTCCCTCCGGTCGCCTCGGCGCTCCCGATGCTGGTGCTGGGCGTGGTGGACGACCTGCTCGGGCTGCAGGTGGAGGAGTTTCAGAAGGTGGTGAAGAACGTTTCCGATGAGCCGATCCGGATCGGTCGGCTCGTGCTGCAGCCCGGTGAGGAGGCGCGCGTGGCCACGGAGCGGGCCAAGCGGGACCTGAAGCGGCTGATGCGGGAGGCCCCGGACAAGATCGAGATCGTGGGTGAGGTCCCGGTCAAGAAGGAGCTGAGCGAGCGGGAGAAGCTGGCGCTGCAGGCCGGGGCCGCCCTGTTCGTGCTCCCAATCGTGCCCGCCACCTGGCTCTGGTTCCCGCACCTCGGCGCGATCGACCTGTCCTGGCTGTTTTACCCGCTGGCGGTCTTCGGCGTGGTTGGGGCCACCAACGCGGTGAACCTGATCGACGGGATGGACGGGCTGGCCGCGGGGCTGCTGTTCCTCGCCTCCCTGGCGTGCTCCGGGGTGTGCCTGGTCCACAACCAGCTCCCCGGGGCCGCGTTCTTCGCGTCGCTCGCCGGCGCCTCCCTGGGCTTCCTGTTCCACAACCGGTACCCGGCCAAGATCTTCATGGGTGACACGGGCAGCTGCTTCCTGGGGGCCGCGTACGCGGCCGGCGCCGTGTACTACAAGATCGAGGTGCCCGCCGTCGTCGCTCTGGGCGTGCCCGTCGGGTCCACGATCATCAGCCTCCTGCACCGGGCGGGCGTGATCAAGCTCGCGGTGGAGCCGTTGCATCACCACCTCCAGTACAAGTACGACCTGCCCGAGCCGGTCGTGGTGGCGCTGCACTGGATGGCCGGCGCCGTCTGCGCGGGCATCGCCCTGTGGCTCGCGGGGTGATCGCGCTGCTGGACCTCACCGTGGGGGAGCTGGCCGAGCGGGTGGACGGGAGGCTGGTCGTCGGGGACCCCGAGCGGAGGATCCGCGGCTGGTTCTCCACGCTCGGCCGGGCGGGCGAGGGGGACGTGGTGATCCGGTGGTGGCTCGACGAGCGCGGGGCGGAGCTGGCGGACGAGCGCGGCGTGGCGTGCCTGATCACCGAGGAGCCCCGGGGGCGGCTCCGGGAGGAGTGCCGGCGTCGTAACCTGCCGCTCGTGCTGACGGAGGTGGATCGGGCGAACGAGTACGCGCTGCGGCTGGCGAAGCGGAGGTACGCGGCCGACGCCGTCACCGTGTGCGTGACGGGGACGAACGGGAAGTCCACCACCAACCACCTGCTGGCGCACATCCTGCGGGTCGCGGGCCGGGACGTGTACTGCAACACGGACTTCCGGTCGGAGAAGAACACGCTCATCGATCCCGTCGTGGCGATGGAGCTCCGCGAGGCCCGACCGCGGGACGCCCTGTGCGTGGAGGTCTCGGAGGTGCAGGGCCTGCCGACCGGCCGGGTCATGGAGGATCACGCTTACCGGATGGCCCGGGCGCTGGGCTGCGAGGTGGCCGTAGTAACGAACGTGGGCGTGGATCACACGAACCTGGTCTCCTCGCTGGAGGAGATGGCGGAGGCCGTCTCCGGGGTGGTGCGGGCGCTGGAGGACGGGGTCGCGGTGCTGAACGCGGACGATGAGCGCGTGGCGAAGATGGCCTCGCTCGCGCCGGACGTAGTGTGGTACGGGTGGGAGGAGGGCGTCGCCCGGATCGGCGAGGTGGATGGGGAGGAGTGGATCCTGCTGGAGGACGAGCCGTTGATCCCCGTTCGGGAGTTCCCGCTGCCGGTGGATCACTTCCTGTACAACGCGCTCGCCGCGACCGCGACCGCCCACGCACTGGGCGTGGGGGAGGAGGACGTCGCGGAGGGGCTGCGCACGTACCGTCCGCTGAAGCGCCGGTTCGAGCGGTTGTCGGAGGACCCGCTGATCGTGGACGACTTCTGTCACAACCCGGACGGCGTCCTGGCGACGGTGCGAGCGTTGAGGAGGCTGGGTAAGGGCCGGGCCGTGATCGTCTTCGCCATCCGAGGGTCGCGCGGGACGGAGATCAACCGGGAGATCGCGCGGGCGCTGGTGGAGGGGGCCCGGGAGCTGGAGCGGGAGGGGATGGAGGTGCGCATCCTGGTCACGGATTCGAAGGGCCTGGTGGACGAGGCGAACGTGGTGCGGGAGGAGGAGCGGGAGGCGTTCCTGGAGGAGCTGCGGCGCGGTGGGGTGAGCTGGGAGCACTTCGAGCGGTTGGAGGAGGCGTTGGAGCGGGCGCTGGAGCTCAGTGATGAGGACACGGTCGTGCTGCTGGGTGGGGCGCAGGGGATGGAGCCGGCCCGGAGGATCCTGCGGGAGATGGGGGTGGTGGGCGATGATGGTCAGGGTGTCGAGGCGTAACCTGGCCATCATGTTGCTGGGCGCGCTCCTGTTCGCGTTGGGCCGGCTGTCCGAGTACACGGCGTGGGCGAGCCGGCCGCTGCCTAAGCAGGAGGGGATCAGGATCATCGGCGTGGACGTGATTGGGTGCGACTTCCTGCCAGAGGAGGTGGTGAGGAGCAACGTGATGGCGGCGGGGCTGCGCCCGGGGTCGGTCATCCGGAACGGGGTCCTGATCACCCCGGACGGTAAGCGCATCCCGCTGCAGGAGGCGATTCGTAAGGCTCGGATCTACGCCATGCGCAGCGTGATCCCGGGCACCAAGATCAAGCCCATCAAGTCGGTCCACATCACGGTCAAGAGGTCGGGGGTCGTGGTCGTCCGGGTGACCGAGGATTACGGACTGCCGCGCTGAGGGGGCGTGGGACTATCGAGCGATGGTGGGTCGCGGTCCTGGCCCTGCTCGTCGCGCTTCCCTCGGCCGCCTCGGCCACGTTCAACATGATCGTCATCACCGACCCCAGCGGCAAGGATCCGAACGGCGCGGCCGCGGGCTCGATGTCGTTCGCCCCCAACATGTTCCAGTCCACGTTCCTCGTGTCCAAGAAGCTGCACGTGGCCGTGTTGGCGGGTGGTCTGGGTAAGGGTACCGCGCGACTGGAGGCGATTCTGGCGTGCATTCGGCGGCTGGAGCTGGGGATGCCCCTGGAGGAGGCGGTGCGGGCCGGGATCGAGAAGTCGCCCACGGATCGACTGCTGGTGGGTGGACCGCGCCGGGGCATCGTGGTGGGCGGCAGCTACGACGTTGCCGTGGTCCTCGTGAAGGGGAACAAGATCATCATCCGGCAGTATCACAGCGGTTCGGGCCCGAACATCGTCAAGATCCCCCCGAACGTGAAGTGCGCGGTGATTCACCTGCGTAACACGCCGGGCAACCCGCTCTACGGTACGGCGACGAGGGTCCGCGTCGAGGCGGCGATCATGGCGGGTCGCATGATCCGGGACGGGCTGCCGGCGACGGAGGTGCTCGCCCGGGTGATGGGGTACGTGGCCAAGAAGTCCGGTGAGAAGTACGGGGGCGGCGCCGTGAACATCACCGCCGGCCTCTCCACCGGTGACACGTTCGTGCCCGCCCGGCTCAACGAGCGGGGGTTCCCGATGGACGCCCCGTACAGGAAGGCGTGCACCAAGTGCGGGTGGAGCGCGCCCTTCCCAACGGCGGCCCGGTACACGCGGTGCCCGGTGTGCGGGTCGCCGCTGAAGACCGAGTACGCCTGGCAGGTGGCGCGTGACCTGATCACCGTGCGTCGGAACCAGCCGGTGGTGCGCGTGTACGGGGTTCGGAGCCCCTACGACAAGGCGACCATCGTGGAGATCGTGCAGTCGCTGATCCAGCACGGGAAGCGGGACCCCGAGGACATCGCGCGGGCCATCGACAACGCGATCGACAACAACACCCTGTTAGGGTACGATTACGTGCTGCCGAGCGACGTGAAGGTGGAGAAGAAAGCGAACGTGGTCACCGTGTACATGCGGCCGCTGCCCCGCGGGTACAAGAAGCACCCGATGAAGTCGCCCGTGCCGACGGAGGTGCTGCACGCGCTGGGCCTGGTGGGTTCCGCCCTGGGCGTCACCCTGATCGTGCTGGGGTGCGTCAGGGAGATGATGTACCGGCGCGTGAGAGGGTGGTAGCTTGTACCTGGTGCCGCACAACACGGGCGAGGCGCTGGTGGACTTCCTCCTGATGACCCACACCGTGGTCCCGCTCACGCTGGCCTACTCCAGCGTGACCATCCAGCGCGTGCTGTCCCTGTCCATCCTCCTCCTGGCCGTCCTGATGCTGATGTTCTTCGTTGACATGCTGTCGCTGTTCCTCCCCCTCCCCAGGCACGAGTTCACGCACCCGTTCGGGCCTTTGACCCTCGCCGCGTGGGCCTCGGCCCGGTACCTGATCGGCCTGCTGGAGGCGCGCGGGATCTCGGCGGCCCGCCGGACCCGGCCGGTGCTGAACACGCTTTGGTTGTTCACCGGGATCTTCGGGGGCGTGATGCACCGGGATTACCTGCTCTCCTGGCTGCTCTGCTGGATCGGGACCGAGTACCTGATCTCGCGGCAGCTGGAAGTGGGGACGAGGATCGGGGCCCTCGCCGCGCGCGCGAGCCAGATGAGTCGGAGGGTGATCGCCGCGGTCTCCGCGATCGGGGCGGGGCTCCTGCTGCTGATGGAGGCGGCGGCGCGGGTGTTGAACAAGCCGGTGCTCAGCCCGGTGCTGCGGGTGAAGCGGTTCGCCGAGTACACCGTGCCGGGCCTGGATTTCATCCGCAAGAACGCGTACCTGGTGGGTCACTCCACCAAGCCCCTCCCGGCGGGTTACCACTGGTGCGGGTTCGGGGACGGGTTCGTGACGCTGCCTGTGGGGTACCTGGTCATGTTCAACCTGAACGTGCCCACGCTGCACGGCGCGCTGGTCGCGAGGAAGGACCTGCTGGACTACATGCTCCCGGGCGTGTTCGTCTGGGCGTTCGACTTCGGGTACGTGGGCGCGTTCCTGCTGTCGCTTTGGATCGGGGTCACGCTGTACGTGGGGTCGAGGTGCCTGTCCGAGTACGTGGGGCGCCGGCGGTACGAGTTCTCCTCCGAGCTGGCGGCGCGGGAGGCCCTGCTGTTCGGGTGCCTGATGGCGTTCTCCATCCAGTCCCTGATCGGCGCCTTCCTGTTCTCGCGGGCGATGAACTCCTTCGCGCTGGCCACCTTCACCCTGCTGTCGTCCCTGATCTGGGGGCACGTGATCGCGCGGTACCGGCTCTAAATCGGGGTGACCTCCACGACCTCGAGCGGCACGTCCTCCAGCGCCTGGCCGATCTCGTACTTCGCGATCCGGATCGCGTGCTCCTCGTTCTCGGCGTTGAACACGCGCATGGAGAGGAGGAGCCTGACCAGCGCGGTGTTGGCCACGATCCACACGCCCTCGATCTCCTCGCCGCACTCCGGGCACTCGAAGAAGCCCACGTCGATGTCCACGTAGTCCAGCCCGTGGCGGTTCAGGCGCTTGCCGGCCTCCGCGATGGCGATGTTGATGGCGTCGTCCTCGCTGTCCACGTTGTACACGATCCACGCGGCCTCCAGCACGACGTGGTAGTCCCCACCCTCTCCCTCGGCCAAGGTCACTCACCACGCCTCCGCGCGTCTCGCACGTGTGGGACCAGGAGTTCGAGGAACTCCCGCTCCGGCCCCCTCAGCCGGGCCGGGTATATAAGAGCTTGCGGCGGCCCGGGGTCCCAACACCCGGACATCTCGTGGACCGTCCCCCGGACCACCAGCTCGTCCTCGAACCCCAGCCGGAGCACGCCGATCACCTCGTCGTCCGGCGAGACCACGCCCCGACCCTCCTCCCGCTCCAGCTCCAGCAGGTACCGGACCGCGTCCGCCACGGACACGTACTCCCGCTCCGAGGCCGCCTCGAGCAGGAACAGGGTGTGCAGGTCGGCGTCCCGGTTCCGCTCCAGCACGTCGTACGGGTACACGGACCGCACGCGGAGCGGGATCGTAGCGGTCCGGCCGAAGCGGTACAGCTCCAGCCCCGCCCGACCGGGCCCGGCGGTGAGGATCGACACGCCGGGCACGATCTTCACCGACCAGCCGCGCCGGGCGGCCTCCACGGCCAGGGTGGCGTGCGTCGTGGCGACCATCGGGTCCCCAGGCGAGAGCACGGCCACCCGCTCGGCCTCCCCCACCACCTCGAAGAACCGCTCCTCGAGCTCCTCCCGCGAGCACGGTCGGATCTCGGGGGGATCGTGTCCGAGCGCCCGCAGTAGGCGCCGGAGCTCCCGCTCCCGGAGCTCGTACACGCTCGTGTACGTGTCCACCAGCACGAGGTCCGCCCGGGCCAGCGTCCTCAGGGCGCGGACGGTGAGGTCCCGCACGTCGGCCAGGCCCGCCCCGACGAGGTACAGGACGCGCTCGCTCAAGCCCACGCTCCCCGGGCCCGGGTGACGATCCTCTCCACCACCTCCTCCGGGCTCCCGCGCTCGCTGAGCAGTCGGGCCCGGGCACCCTCCCCGTCGAGCAGCTTCAGCACCACCCGGACTCGAGACCCCCGGGCGCGGGCGTACACGCCCACGGGCTCGGCGCAGCCGACCCCCAGCCGCCGCACGATCTCCTTCTCCACCTCCACCTCGACCCGGCTCCGGGGATCGTCCCCGTGCTCCAGCAGCCTTCTGGTTCGGTCGTCGTCGGGGCGGCAGGTGACCAGCAGCGCGCCCTGCCCGGCGGGCGGCACGAACTCCTCCGGCTCGAACACCTCGGAGATGCGGGCCTCCAGGCCGAGCCGCTCGAGCCCCACCTTGGCGAGCACGGTGGCGTCGAACTCCCCCCGCTCCACCTTCCGGACGCGCGTGTCCACGTTCCCGCGTAGGGGCTCGACCCGGAGGTCCGGTCGCTCGAGGAGGATCTGGGCGCGGCGGCGGGGGCTGCTGGTGCCCACCACGGAGCCGCTCGGGAGCTCCTTGAGCCGGGCCCCGGTGCGCGAGACTAGGCACTCTCGTGGGTCGCGGCGGGGCGGTACGGCGGCGAAGGTGACGGGGTAGTCGGGCTCGGAGGGCACGTCCTTGGCGCTGTGCACGGCGCAGTCGGCGCGTCCCTTCAGCACGAGCCGATCGACGGCCTTGACGAAGACCCCCTTCTCGCCGAGCCGGTGGAGCGGTCGGTCTCGGACGCGGTCGCCCTTCGACCGGGTCTTGATCAGCTTGAACTCGACGTCGTGGGGGAGCTCGCTGCGGAGGTGCTCCAGGAACTCGCGCGTTTGGGTGAGGGCCAGCCGGCTGGAGCGGGTGGCGACGCGGAGGATTCGGGGCATCGCGAGGCCCTCCCGTCACTCGATCTTGAAGTCCAGGATGGTGGGGCCGGGCTCCTCCTCCGTGAGGTGGGCGAGCTCGTGGTGGACGTTGGCCGCGGCGGTGCCTCGGAAGGTGATCCGGCCGGGCTCGAGCCGGGTGACGCGGAGGGTGCGGCGGTGGGGGTCTATGCGCACGGTGGCCCCGCCCTCGTGGCGGACCTCCAGGAGTCGGGGGCGCTCGGCCACCCGTCGCACGTCCTCCTCACCGCACTTCTCCAGCCGGACGATGCGGCCCTCGGAGCGCTCGATCCGCGGGTCTAGGAGCAGGTACAGTCGTTCGATCACGACCCCGTCCCGCTCCTCCCGGACGGGTACGGCGACGGAGACGACGTCCTCGTCCCGGTAGGACCAGGCGCCGCCGTGCTGTAGGGCCAGGATGGCTGGGGTGATGGCGCGCTCCTTCGGGACCGCGCGGCGCAGCTCGGTGTGCAGGCGCAGCATGCTGGCGGCCCGTCGCCCGGGGTCGCGGTCCCGCTCGTCCCGCTCGGTGGATCGTCGGGTGGGGTCGACGAGGACGCCGGCCCGGCGGAGGGTCTCGCGGCCGATGATGAGCGGGTACCTCATCCCACGGCGGTCGGCGAGGGTGGCGCGGGTGTGCACGAGCCGGTCGCCGAGCTTGAGGGTGAGGGGAACGACGGGTCGGCGCTCGGCCTTGAGGCGGGAGGCGGTGGCGGAGCGGATCTTCTTGACGTCGAGGACGGGGCCGGCCCCGATCTTGGCGGCGAGGGTGTAGTCGAGGGCATCGTAGCGGGCGCCGGTGTCCACGCGGGCGGTGACCCGTTTGGTCCCGGTGAGCCCGGCCACGGTGACGGTGGTGGTGATGCCGACGGCGTTCATCGGGTCGGTCCCCTTACCTCCCTTATCTCCCCGTGCACGGGGCCGTAGACGTCGAGCTTCAGGGATCTCGCGACGTTCTGAAGCGCGTAGTCGGAGCTGATGATGGTGACGTCCCGGCCCTCGGACCGGAGTTCGACGGCGAGCGCCAGCACCTTTAGATCGGTGATGGAGAGGCGATCCGCGTCGCCGGTGAGCCGGGCGCGCCTGCGGGCCCTTCGGACGGCCCAGCCTGCGGGCTCGCGGACGTGGACGGGGGCGGCCTCGAACCGAGCGCGGGAGAAGGGGTCGCGCAGCTCGTCGACGACCTCGGGGACGGTGTAGAGGCGGCCCCGGTCCGGGACGGCACCCTTGATGAAGGCCGAAGCGTCCAGGACGTAGGATCGCAACCGGGGCACCCCGGGCGGTGGTTAGGATGGAGGTGGACCTGCCGACGAACGTGCTGGAGCGGATTCTGAGGGAGTCGGCCCGGGCGGGCGGGGACGTCGTGGGGGTGCGGATGGAGGCGAAGGAGGAGTACTTTCGGCTGATCGAGGAGCTCGGTCGGATGCTGGCGGAGCTGTCGGTGCTCGCCGCGCGGCACGCGGGTCGGAAGACCGTGCGGGAGGAGGACGTGCGGATGGCCGTGCGCGCCCTCAGGGTGGTATCCTCGCTCGACGTCCCTCGCGGTAGAGGAGCCTCCAGAGGATGAGGGACGCCCGCGAGAGTGCGGGGACGATCCGGCCGCACATCATGAACCGCAGGATCGAGCCTCCGAGGCGGGCGAGGGTGGATCGGGCGCGGCCCACGGTCCTCACCCCAGGAACTTCTCCCGGAGGCGTTCGAAGTACGAGGAGTCAAAGCGCACGAACCGGGCCCGGTGGGCGGACCGGGTCACGACCACGGGCTCGCGGAAGGGCAGGTACTTCTGACCGTCGAGCACGACCTCGGCGCGTTCGGGGTCGTGAACCTCGATTTCCACCCGACGGTTCAGGGAGACGACCATGGGGCGCGCCTCGAGCTTGAACGGGTTGAGCGGGGTGATGATCATGCACTCCACGGACGGCTCCACGATGGGGCCGCCCGCGGACAGGGAGTAGGCCGTGGAGCCCGTGGGGGTTGAGACCAGCACTCCGTCGGCCCAGGCCCGCTCGACCTCGAACCCGTCGATGATCAGCCCGTACTGGATCATCTTGGCGGGTCGGCTGGTGGTCACGGTCACCTCGTTGAGCACGTCCTCCCGCTCCTCCTCCCCCACCTCCACGAGCAGCTTGTCCCGTTCCTCCACCGTGAAGTCACCCTCGGCCAGCCGGCGGATCGCCTCCGGGACCTCGCGCTCGCTCACCTCGGTGAGGAACCCGAACTTTCCCAGGTTGACGCCCAGCAGGGGCACCTCGTGCTCGGAGGTGAGGCGGGAGACGCGGAGGATGGTACCGTCGCCGCCGACGGTGACGATCACGTCCGAGAGCTCGCCCAGCGAGCGGAGGTCCGTCGCCTCGACCCGTTCCAGGCCCAGCGTCTCGTCCGCGATGACCTCGAGCCCGTGCTCCCGGCACAGGCGGCAGACCCGGCGCGCGACCTCGAGGGCCCGGTCCAGGTCCGTGCGTCCGGTCACCCCGACCGTTCGCGGGGCTCGTGGCATTCGAACACCCTCCGGAACTTGCGCTGGAGCGCGTCTAAGAGGTCCACCTCGAGCTCGTTGGCGAGGTTCAGGACCAGGGCCAGCACGTCCGCCAGCTCCCCCTCGTACCCCTCGCCCCGGCCCACCGCGTGCGCGAGCTCCGCGCACTCCTCGCCCAGTTTCCCGCACAGCCCGTGGAGGTCGAGCCCTTCCGGGTGCCGGCCGAACAGCGCCTGGAGCCGGCGCAGCCCCACGTCCCGCCGCAGCCCGTCGTAGAGCTCCCGGGCCAACCCCTCGTCCCGGGCGGCCGCCAGCTCGAACCGGAAGTCGGGACGTAGGGGCACGTCCTCCGGCTCTAGCTCCCTCCCCTCCCGGAAGAACAGGAAGGCGGTGTCCCCTCGACCGAGCCCGAAGGCCCCGGCCACGTCCGTCGGTCGGAGGCTGCCCCTCACGTCCACGAACCCGTCGAGGATGCCGCGGCACGTCATCGCCAGCTCCAGCGCCACGGAGCCCAGGCACCGCAGCTTGAACCGGCGCTGCAGGGTGGTGGGGAGCCGCTCGGTCCCGTAGTAGTACATCGCGACCGTGGGGCGGCCGCTCGGGCGATCCTCCGGTGCCCCCTCGGAGTCGAACGTGATCAGGTCCGAGATCACGAGCCCGTCCTCCACGTCCGCCAGCGACTCGGCCTCAGGGTCCGCGAGGCCGATGGAGACGCAGTAGAAGGGGAGCCCCCGCGAGGCGTTGTGGGAGCCGTCCAGCGGGTCCAGCACCAGGGTGGCCTCCGGCTCCTCCCCGACGGTTACCTCGCCCGACTCCTCGCTGATCACCCGGACCTCCAGGCCCCGGTCCTCGAGCCCGCGGAGGAAGGCCCGCTCGGCGATCTCGTCCACCCGCATGGTGGGGGTACCGTCGGCGCCGCGCCCCACCTTCTCCCAGCCCCGCTCGACGCGGGGGACGCGGGGGAGGACCCGTTCCGTCACGATCCGCTTGAGCTCACTCCTGAGGGACTCCAACGGGGATTCGCCCCCACAGGACGACCGCGGATACGGCCGCCGCCCACTCGTCCTCCTCCGGCTCGTTGAAGGCGGTCGCGGTCTTGACCTCGAGGATCTCCTCGCCGCGCGCCCTCGCCATCTCCTCCACGTCCCGGAGGGCCAGCTCCTCCGCCCGGTCCGGGTCCGAGGCGTCGGATCGCTCCGCGATAATGCCGAACCCCGACTCGAGGCGGGCCACGCACACGCAGCTGGCCACCGGGCCCCGGTCCACGGACCGGGCCAGGACCGCGGGGACGATCGCGCCGGGAGGCAGGGGCGGGGGCGAGTCCTCCTCCTCGGCGTTCGGGGGGAGGATGCTGGTGAGCGTTACCAGGTTCCAGTTCCCGATGCCCGCGTCGAGCAGCGCGGCATCGAACGCGGCCAGGGAGGTGTCCGCCCGCCCGGTGCCGGTCACCAGGGCGTACCGGACGGTCGCCATCGGGACCCCCGGTCCAAAGGCCGAGTATTATTAGTAAGGGACCGCCGGGGGGCGCATCCCCTCGGGGGATGCCGGATGGCGGTCAAGAAGGTGGAGGTCCGCCAGCTGAAGAAGGGTAAGTACATCATGATCGACGACGAGCCCTGCAAGATCGTGGAGTACACGACGTCCTCGCCGGGCAAGCACGGGTCGGCGAAGGCGCGGATCGTCGCGGTGGGGCTCTTCGACGGGAAGAAGCGGACGATCACCAAGCCGGTGGACGCGAAGGTGGACGTGCCGGTGATCGAGCGGAAGACCGCGCAGGTGATCTCGGTCATGGACGACACGGTGCAGCTGATGGACATGGAGACCTACGAGACGTTCGAGGTACCGAAGCCGGAGGACGAGGAGCTGGCCTCGCAGCTGGAGGAGGGCGTGATGGTCGAGTACATGGAGGCGGCGGGCAAGCGCAAGATTGTCGGGATCAAGGAGGAGGAGTAGCCCCCGATTCCCCCTCTCGTTCTCCCCCTCGGACGTGCGCTCCCCGGACGTCACCGTGCTCGGCCTGCCCTCGGAGCGCGTGCTGCCCGGGTACCCGCGAGGCCAGGCCCGGGCCCCCGGCGTGATCCGTCGAGCGGCGCGCGGCCTGGACTTCTTCGAGCCCGGCTTGGGCGACCCGCTGGAGGAGCTGACCCTCGTGGACGAGGGCGACCTCCCGGATTTCCGCCCGCGCACCCGGCCCCGGGCCTTCCTGATCCTGGGTGGGGATCACACCGTTACCGCGCGGGCCGTGTCCCGGCTGCGCCCGCGCCGCCTCCTGTGGTTGGACGCGCACCCGGACCTGCTTCCCTCGGAGCGGCACGACGGTGCCCTGCGCGCCTGCCTGAGGCGCGTGGGAAGGGCGGTCCTGGTCGGCGTCCGGGCCTGGTCGCGGCGGGAGTGGGAGGAGCTGGAGGGATCGGATCGGCTCCGGCTGCTCTCCCCGGAGGAGGCAGTGGAGGAGGCGGGCCGCGCGGACTACGTGTCGCTGGATCTGGACGCGCTGGACCCGTCGGTCGCACCCGGCGTGACCACCCCGGAGCCCGGGGGGCTGGGGTTCGAGGAGGTGGCGCGAATCGTGCGAGAGGCGGGTCGCGCGGGTGCGCACCTGGACGTGGTGGAGCTGTGCCCGGAGGTGGAGTCCCACGTGACCCCGGTCGTGGCCTGCCGGCTGATCGGGGAGTACCTGAAGGGGTTCCTGGAGGGTTGAGCGAGCGGCGGCACTTCCGGTACGATCCGGACATGAGCGTGGACGACTTCCTGCGGCGCATGGGCGAGGTGGGGGCGCTTGGGGCGGGTCGGCTGGCGCGCGCGGCGGAGGTGCTCGAGCGGATGTGGGACTCGGGCGCGACGGTGCTGTTGACGGTGGCCGGCCCGGCCGTCGCGGGCGGGCTGCGGGACCTGTTCGAGCTGCTCATCCGGGAGGGGTTGGTGGACGCGGTCATCACGTCCGGGGCGAACGTCGTGCACGACGCGCTGGAGGCCCTGGGCGGCGTGCACGTGGTCAAGGGTCGGAGGAACGTGGACGGGTACGGGCGCGTGTACGACGTGCACGTGCCCATGGAGGCGTTCGAGCGCTTCGAGCGGTTCATGCGCGACGTGTTGAGGGACCTGCCCGAGCGGGTCTCGGGGCGGGAGCTGCTCTGGGAGATGGGGAGGCGGCTGGAGGACGGGTTCCTGCGGGCCGCGGCCGAGGAGGGGGTTCCGGTCTACTCCCCGGGTCTGCTGGACTCGATGGTCGGGCTGCACGTGTGGTTGTACGCGCAGGATCACCGGTTGGAGCTGGACCTGGTGGACGACATGCACCACCTGGCCGACCTGGTGTTCGAGGCGGATGAGCTGGGCGCGATCATGCTCGGGGGGAGCGTGCCCAAGCACTTCGCGATGGGCGCGGCCATGCTCCGCGGCGGGTTGGATTACGCGGTTCAGATCACGATGGACCGGCCGGAGACGGGGAGCCTCAGCGGGGCGCCGCTGGAGGAGGGTAAGTCCTGGGACAAGGTGCGGGAGGACGCGGAGGTGGCCACGGTGATCGGCGACTACACGGTCCTGTTCCCCCTGCTCGTGACGGGCGTCCTACAGCGGCTGGGGATCGGGAGATGCTGACCGGGGCGCTGCTGGCCGCGGTCTCCGGGGCGCTGCTGAAGCTGGCCGACGACCTGGTGGATCGGGCCGGTCGGCGGCGCGCCGCGCTGCTGCCCGGGGCGCTCGCCGCGCTGGTCGCCGTCGCCTCCGTCCCTATGGGGGTGGGCCCCGAGCTCTACCTGGGGCTGACCCTGGGGAACGGGGTGGTGGGGAAGCTCGACGAGCCCTGTCATTGGGTCGCCGCGGTCGCGGTCACCGTGGGCGCGGTGCTGCTGGCTCCCCGGGGGCCGGGCGCGGTCCCGCTCCTCCTGATCGCCCTGCTCGCGGCCGTGGACGAGCTGGTGCATCCGTGGGATCCGTGGGGTCTGCGTCCCGTCCTGAAGGTGGGCGTGGTGGTGGGGTGGCTCGCGGGGCTTTTGGACTGGGGCGTGATGGTGGCCGCGTTGGCGTTCGATCTCGGGTACCACGCGGGTGAGCTCGTGGGGGTGCGGTGGGTTGTTCGAGCCGAGGACGCGCCTCATCGTGGCGCTGGACGTGGGTCTGGAGCGGGCGGTGGAGCTGGCGGAGCGGCTGGACGGGCGCGTGGACGGGTTTAAGATCGGATACGACGTCGTTTTGGAGGCGGGCGCGGAGGGCGTGCGGGAGGTGGCCCGCGCGGTGAGGGAGTCCTTCGTGCTGGTGGACCTGAAGGTGGCCGACATTCCCGAGGTCTCGCGGCGCATCGTCGCCGCCGTGTCGGAGCGCGGCGCGGACGCCGTGATCGTGCACGGGTTCGTGGGCCGAGACGTCGTCCGGGAGTGCGCTCGGGAGGCGCCGGTCGTGGTCGTGGCGACGATGAGCCACCCGGGGGCGCGGCGGTTCTACGATCCGGTGTGCCGGGAGGTCGTTCGGGTCTGCGAGCACCTGGACGGTGTGGTGGGGTTCGTGGCCCCGGCCACGCGGCCGGCCCAGGTGCGCGCGGTGCGGGAGCTCACCGACAAGGTCATAATCAGCCCGGGAGTGGGCGCCCAGGGCGCGGAGCCGGGCTCGGCGTTGGAGGCCGGGGCCGACTTCGAGATCGTGGGTCGGGCGGTCACCCGGGCCGAGGATCCGGAGCGGGCGGTGGAGGATCTGGGTCGGGCGATGAGGAGTTCCAGGCCGACGGACGGGGACGAATGAAGAGCCCTGTGAGCCCCGAGCCCTACCGCTCCAGTTCCACCACGTGCTCGTCCATGTCCACCCGCTTCACCCGGGCGCCCTCGATGAACCGCTCCTCGCCCGTGATGTCGCGCAGGAGGATCCCGTCCTCCTGCACCTCCAGGTAGAGCACGTCCTCGGCCACCGTCTCGCCGTCCAGCCGCACCCGGAACTCACACATCGGTGCCACCCCGTAACACCGTTCAGGAGATCGATGATATCAGTTTCGGGAAGGGCCGAAGGGAGACGCGGAACCGGCGTCCCGGCCCCTCGTCCCCTGGGCGGAACCGGGTGCGGCTGAGGAGGGCGATGGAGCCGTTCCGGGGCGGGTTCAGCCCGAGGCGTCGGGCGAACCGGCGGGCGAGGCGGAGGGCGAGGTCGGGGTCCGGGCGGCGGGTGAGGAGCTGGGTATAGGCCAGCGCGGGTTCGAGCCGGCTCCGGTCCAGTCGAGGCAGCTCTCGTCGGGTGTCCAGGGGAACGGGTCGTTCCACGGTGAGGGTGCGTTCGGGCAGGGGGATGCGCGCCGTCTTCACCCGGTCCGGGTAGCCGGTGCGGAGGCGGAGGACCGCGCCCCCGTGCCAGATGGTGGTCACGTCGCCCAGCCCGGTGCCGAGTTGGAGCTCGATCTCGTGGGCGCGGCGGGCGATCCAACGGGGGTCGGCGGTCCCCTCGAGGCGCAGTTGGGCGGCCAGTAGGGTGCCGAGGGCGGACGCGGCGCTGGTTCCGAGCCCGCAGCCGGGGGGTGCGCGGAACTCGTACCGGACGCTGAGGCCCGTGCCCAGGGTCTCGGCGCAGGCGCGGGCGATCTCGTCGCCGATGGGGTGGTTCGCGCGCACGCGGACGCGGTCGGAGCGGAGGGGTCGGGCGCGCACGCGCACGACGTCCTCGATCGCGATGCCGAGCCCGATGGAGCCGGCGCGTCGGGGGTCGTGGTGCGGGAGTGGGTAGAAGAAGCAGGTGAGGGCGCCGGGGACGGAGACTTTCATCAGAGGTACTCCCGGAGGAGCTCGGGGACCTCCCAGGGCTTCTCGGCGACGTCAACCCCGGCGCGCTTCAGCGCCCGGATCTTGGATTCGGCCGTGCCGGCACCCCGCTCGATGATGGCGCCCGCGTGGCCCATGCGCTTGCCGGGTGGGGCGTGGCGGCCGGCGATGTAGGCGACGACGGGTTTGGGGAAGTCGGTCTCCACGATGTACTCGGCGGCGAGCTCCTCCGCGTTGCCCCCGATCTCGCCGATGAGGACGACGGCCTCGGTGCGGCGGTCCTCCCGGACGTACTCAAGGAAGTCGATGAAGGTGGTGCCGACGATCTGGTCGCCGCCGAGTCCCACGCAGAGGGACTGGCCGATCCCGGCCTCCGTCATGGACTGGACGATCTCGTACGTGAGGGTGCCGCTGCGGGAGGCGACGGCGACCTCGCCCTCGGTGAACACGTGGTGGGGCATGATGCCGAGCTTAGTGCGCTCGGGGGGGACGATGAGCCCGGGCGTATTGGGGCCGATGATCCGGATGCCCTCCCAGCGGGCCAGCTCGACGAACCGCATCGTGTCGTGGGCGGGGATGTGCTCGGTGATGACCACGATCGGGTCCAGCCCGGCCTCGATGGCCTCCATGACCGCGTCGGGGGCGGCCGGGGCGGGGACGAAGACGACGGAGGCCTCGGCCCCGGTCTCCTCCACGGCCTCCTCGACCGTGTCGTAGACGGGGACCCCGTGGACCTCCTGCCCGCCCTTGCCCGGGGTCACTCCGGCGACGACGTTCGTCCCGTACTCGAGCATGAGCCTGGTGTGGAAGCTGCCGTGGCGCCCGGTGATGCCCTGGACGAGCACGCGGGTGTCGCCGTCGATCACGGGGCTCACCCCGCGAGCTCGACGGCCTTCTTCACGGCCTCCTCCAGGTCGGTGAAGGCCTCGATCCCGTGCTCGCGGAGGATGCGCTGGCCCTCCTCCTCGTTCGTGCCTACGAGGCGGACGACGAGTGGGATGTCCACGTCCTCCAGGACGGAGACGACGCCCTTCGCGACCTCGTCGCAGCGGGTGATCCCGCCGAAGATGTTGATGAGGATGACGTCCACGTCCAGCTCGGCGACCCGGAGGACAGCGCGCTTGATCAGGGTGGGGTCCGCCCCGCCGCCCACGTCCAGGAAGTTGGCGGGCTCGCCCCCGAGGTCCTTGACCAGGTCGATGGTGGCCATGGTGAGCCCGGCCCCGTTCGCGATGATCCCGATGTTGCCGTCCAGCTCCACGAAGGGGAAGTCCTCGGTCTTCTCGGCGAACTCGGGGTGCCGGAGGTGCGCCGCGTCCTCGTCCAGGTTGACGACCGCGTCGACGGCGACGAGCTCCCCGTCCCGGGTCAGGACCAGCGGGTTAACCTCGACCAGGTGGGCGTCGTACTCGTCGAACACCCGGTAGAGGGCGAGGGAGACGCGCTCCAGCGCCGGGGCGTGGCGTCTGGGTATCTCCGCCTCCAGCGCGGTCCGGCGGGCCTCGAACCCGCGGAGCCCCAGGACGGGGTCGACGTGCGTGCGGGCTATCTTCTCGTCCGGGACCTCCTCGATGTCGATTCCACCTTCCCGGGAAATGAGCAGGACGGGGACGCGCTCGGCCCGGTCCAGGGTGATGGACACGTACCACTCCTCCTCGATGTCGACGCGCTCCTCCACGAGCACCTGCTTCACCACCTCACCCCGGATCTTGGAGCCCAGCAGCCGTTCCGCCGCCTCGCGCGCCTCCCGGGGGTCGTCGGCGAAGAGCACGCCGCCCGCCTTCCCGCGGGCCCCCACGGGCACCTGGGCCTTTACGACCACCGGGCCGTCGATCCGTTCGGCGATCCGAGCCGCCTCCTCGGGGGTTCGGGCGAGGTCGCCCTCGGGGGTGGGGACGCCCTGCTCCCTCAGGAGCCGCTTCGCCTGGTACTCGAGCAGTCGGATCATTCGCGGACCCCCCGGGCCCCCTGCTCGACGGCCCGGACGTTGACCTCCTCGGTGCCGGGGGGCACCGCGTCCCGGACGGCGCGCTTCAGGGACTCCTCGGACACGAGGTCGGTGAGCTCGCGCAGGGCGCCGAGGATGACCATGTTGGCGACGATGCGGAGGCCCAGTTGCTCCTCGGCGATCCTCGTGGCGGGCACGCCCACGTGCTCGACGTCGTGCTCCTCGTTGGGCTCGACGAGGGTGGAGTCGTAGACGATGAGGCCGTCTTCCCTCACCTGTGGGGCGTACCGGTCGTAGGCCTCCTGGGACATGGTGACGAGGTAGTGGGGGCGTCGCACGTACGGGTACATGATCTCCTCGTCCGAGACGATGACGTCGGAGCGGGAGGCGCCGCCGCGGGCCTCCGGGCCGTAGGATTGGGTCTGGACGGCGTTGTAGCCCTCGTACACGGCCGCGGCCCGGCCGAGGACGACCCCGGCGAGAACGACGCCCTGGCCGCCGAAGCCGCTGATTCTAACTTCCTTCCTCATCGCCGCTCACCTCCTCGATGAGCTCGTGCACGCGCTCGTGGAAGGGTTTGCGCTCCTCGTCCCGGAGGATACCGATTCGGATCTTGCCGGGCTCGTCCTTGGTGCTCGTGTTCTCCCTCAGCCACTCGAGCATCTCGCGGGGGCTCTTCAGGTCGTTGCGGCGCCCGTAGTTGGTGGGGCACTGGGAGAGGACGTCGATGAAGGAGAAGCCGTCCCGCTCGAGGGCGCGGTGGATGGCCCGTTTGAGCTGTTGGGGGTGCGCCGTGGTCCAGCGCTCGACGTGGGGGGCGCCGGCCCCCATGACGAGCTCGCAGAGGTCGAAGGGGGGCTCGGGGTTCCCGTACGGGGTCGTCGTGGACTTGGCGCCCTCCGGCGTGGTGGGGCTCACCTGGCCGCCGGTCATGCCGTAGATGAGGTTGTTGGAGCAGATCACGGTCACGTCGAGGTTCCGGCGGGCGGCGTGGATGAGGTGGTTCCCGCCGATCGCGGCCGCGTCCCCGTCGCCGGTGAGGACGATGATCTCCAGGTCGGGGTTCGCCAGCTTGAGGCCGGTGGCGAAGGCCAGCGGGCGCCCGTGGGTCGTGTGGAGGGAGTCGAGTCGCACGTAGCCGGGGAGGCGGGAGGAGCAGCCGATGCCGGAGACGAGGACGGTCCGGTCGGGGTCGAGCTCGCCCGCCTCGAACTTCTCGGCGAGGGCGCGGACGAGCACGTTTAGGATGGTCCCGTTCCCGCACCCCGGGCAGAGGATGTGCGGCATTCGCTCCCATCGGATGAGGTCCCGCCAGTTCACGGGGCTCACCCCTGGAGGCGCTCGGCCTCCTCGACCACGCGCTCCGGGGTGGGCGGGTAGCCGCCCGGGTACTCGAGGGCGTGCACGCACTCCGCGTCCAGGGCGCGCTCGATCATCTCGACGTACTGGCCGAGGTTCATCTCGACGACGAGCACCTCGTACCCGTCGAGGAGCCTCCGGACGAGGTCCGGGTCGAAGGGGTGGATGACCCGGGGGCGGAAGACCGTGGCGTTGAGCTCCTCGGCCGCCTCGAGGACGGTCCGGGCGCAGCCGCCGTAGGCCACGAGGGCCAGGTCGGACTCGCGCTCGATGAGGTCGTACCCGACGCTCTCGTGGATCTTCCGGGCGCGCTTGCGGACCTTGTTGCAGAGCCGGCGGACCAGCCGTCGGTGCACCTCGGGGTCGTCGGTGGCGGGGTAGCCCCGCTCGTCATGGGTCAGGCCGGTCACGTGCACGCGGTGTCCGCGCCCGAACACGGGCATGGGGGGCACGAGGTCGTCCGGTTCCAGGGGGAAGGGCTCCCGGACCTCCTTCCCCTCCTCCGGCAGCTCGCGGTCCACGGTCTCGACGTCCTCCCTCAGGATCACGCGCTCGCGCATGTGCCCGACGACCTCGTCGGCAAGGAGGACCGCGGGGACGCGCAGTCGCTCGGCCCAGTTGAAGCACTCGACGGTGAGGTCGTACATCTCCTGGACGGTGGAGGGGGCGAGCGCGACGACCTCGTAGTCCCCGTGACCGCCCCAGCGGGCCTGCATCACGTCGGACTGGGAGGCCTTGGTGGGCTGGCCGGTGCTGGGCCCGCCGCGCTGGACGTTCACGACCACGCACGGGGTCTCGGTCATGGCGGCGAAGCTCATGTGCTCCTGCATGAGGGAGAAGCCGGGCCCGGAGGTCGCGGTCATGGCCTTCACGCCGGCCCAGGAGGCGCCGATGACGGCGGCCAGCGAGCCGATCTCGTCCTCCATCTGCACGTAAACGCCGCCGACCTCCGGCAGCCGCTCGCTCATGCGCTCGGCGATCTCGGTGGACGGGGTGATCGGGTAGCCCGCGAAGAACCGGCACCCGGCCGCGATCGCGCCCTCGGCGCAGGCCTCGTTACCCTGAAGGAACTCGACCCGTTCGCTCACGAGCCCTCCCCCTTCCTCCTGACCTCGATGGCGAGGTCCGGGCAGATCAGCTCGCACTGGCGGCAGCCCCGGCAGCCTCCCACGTACTCGGGGAGCCGGTACCCCCGCTCGTTCCTCCGGTCGGACTCCCGGAGGGCGTCCACGGGGCAGGTCCAGACGCAGAGGAAGCAGCCCTTGCACAGGCGCTCGTCGATCTCGACCGTGTACTCGTCCTCGGCCACGCGTCCACCCCCATCAGGCCTCGAACATCCCGTCCAGGAGCTCCTCGCACGCCGAGCGGACGGTCTCGTCCTCCCACACGGGGCGGCCCCGGAGCTCGAGCCGCTTCAGCCCGGGGGACTCGGGCACGGTGACGGTGACGTCCGCGTCGACGTCGGGCCCCTCCACGCCCTCCACCCACTTGTTGCGCACGAGGGCGAGCCGGTCGACGCCCATCCGTCGGGCGAGTCGGGCGGACTCCCGGGCGTTCTTGAAGGACTTGACCGAGGGCTCGCAGACGATGACGATCCAGTCCACCGCCTCGAGCACGCGCCGGCCGAAGTGCTCCAGGCCCGCGTCCGTGTCCACGACGATCGCCTCGCCCCGGTCGGCGACGACGTGCCGGATCAGCCGGCGCGCGAGGGCGGCCGCGGGGCAGAAGCAGCCCTCGCCGGCGTCCTCCACCCGGCCGACCACGAGGAGGCGCAGCCCGGGCTCGACCTCGACGGCGAGTCGGTCGGGGAGGTCCGAGACGCGCGGGTTGACCCGGAAGAGGGGGCCGAACGTCGCGCCGGGGGGCGCGCCCGTCCGCTCCCGGATGAGCTCCTCCCGCTCGACGACCGGGGTGGGGGGCTCGTCGAGGCCCATCGAGTACGCGAGGTCCGGGTCGGGGTCGGCGTCCACGGCGAGGACCTCGTGCCCGCGCTCGGCCAGGAGCTTGGCGAGGGTGGCGGCGACGGTGGTCTTGCCCACGCCCCCCTTCCCGACGATCCCGAGCTTCATGGGGATCCTCGCCCGGGCTACTCCTCTTCCCGCAGGATACTGTGCGCGCGTTGGAGCTGTTCGGCGAACCACTCGCGCTTCTCGCGAGGGAGGTCCGACTTGGAGAGGAGGCGGAGGGCGCCCCGGTCGCAGGCCTCGACGCAGGCGGGCGCCTTCTTGGGCGCGTCCACGCAGAGGGTGCACTTCTCGGCCCGGCCGCCCGCGAGCTCGATGGCGCCGAAGGGGCAGGCGACGGCGCAGAGCCCGCAGCCGATGCAGTCCTCGGTGACGATCAGCGCCCCACCCTCCTCCCGGATCGCGTCGATCGGGCAGGCGGCGGCGCAGGGCGGGTCGTCGCACTGGAGGCAGGTCACCGGGGGTGCGTCCTCGGAGACCTTGTAGATGCGCGCGTGCCCGTGGGTCTCCTCGCAGGCCTTCACGCACTTACTGCAGCCGCGGCACCGGTCCGGGTTGACCGCGAGGACGAGGGTGTCCGGCACGGTCGGGCCTCCCCTTAGAGGACGTGCTTCCGGATCCAGTCCCAGGTGAGCTTGATACCCTCCTTGAGGTCCGTCTCGGGCTCGAAGTCGAGCTCCTTGCGGGCCCGGGTGACGTCCAGGTAGATGCGGCGCACCTCGCCCGGGCGGGCGTGCTCGTACACGACCTTCACGTCCCGGTTCGTGACCTCGCGGATGAGGTCGATGAGCTCGTTGATGGAGGTCTCCCGCCCGGAGCCGATGTTGTAGGTGCCGTGCCCGCGCTCGACCGCGTCGGCGGTCACGCGGGCGACGTCCCGGACGAAGATGAAGTCCCGGGTCTGCTCGCCGTCGCCGAAGACGCGGAGGGGCTCGTTCCTGGCGGCGCGGAGGAGGAAGATCGGGATGACGCCGGCCTCGCCGCGCGGGTCCTGGCGGGGCCCGTACACGTTCGCGTACCGGAGGATCACGTGGTCGAGGTCGTACGCCTCGGCGTACACGCGGACGTAGTGCTCGCCGGCCAGCTTGGACGCGCCGTAGTTGGAGATGGGGTGGGTGGGGTGCTCCTCGTCCACGGGTAGGTACCGCGGTTCCCCGTACACGGCCCCGCCGGAGGAGGCGTACACGAGGCGGTCGACCTCGTGGCGGGCGGCGAGGGCGGCCAGGTTCAGGGTGCCGATCGCGTTCACGGTCGCGTCCGCGAGGGGGTTGTCCATGGAGTAGCGGACGTTCGTCTGCGCGGCGAGGTGCACGATGACGTCGGGCTGTAGCTCCCGGAGGACGGTCTCGAGCCCGTGGGGATCCCGGACGTCCGTTCGCCAGAACTCGACGTCGTCGAGCACGCGCTCGAGGTTGGTCAGGTCGCCGGTGATGAGGGCGTCGACGACGCCCACGTGGTAGTCGCGGGCGACGAGCTCCTCGACCACGTGCGAGCCGATGAAGCCGGCCCCGCCCGTCACCAGCACGGTGGTCACCGGGCTATCCCTCCTCGATCCGGAGGAGCCCTTCCCTCTCGAGGAAGTCGGGGAGTTCTGAGGAGTCCTGCGTGCCGATCACGACTTTCCACCCGGTCGCGTCCTCGACGTCCCCTTTCACCGCCGCGGCCTTGCCGGGGATCACGAGCACGCGGTGGTTGACCTTGTCCTCCACGTTGAACTCCTCGAGGGCCTCCTTCACCGCCTGCCCGTTGAACTGGCCGCCCGCGACGCTGACGTCGACGGCCAGTCCGCCCGTGTCGATGACGAGGAGCCAGCAGTCCACGTCCGCGCTCTCGAGGTCGTCGGCCACGCAGTGGTACGTGAGGGTAAAGTTGGTCGTGACGAGCACGGGGGAGTGCTCGTCCGGGTCCCCGATCTTGTAGAGGCCCGGGTCCACCGCCTGCGGCTCGCGCGGGTCCGTGTAGATGCACTGGCGCTGGGTCAGGACGGGCAGCAGGGCCCAGGGCTCGAGGGTGTCCATGATCAGGGCGTCCGCGTAGCGGAGCACGCAGGCGGCGGCGAGGTAGGACTCGCGCCGGGCCGCCTCCACCGGGTCGTCCTCCAGGAAGCGGTACGGGAAGGTGGTGACCAGGGTGGGGTACCCGAGGGGCTCGAACTCCTCCTCGACGGCGGCCTTGCGGAGCTCGGCCAGCTTGTCCGTCGTGGCGACCACGTCGTGGGGGCCGAACTCCGTGCCCGGGTCCAGGAGCAGGTCCTCCACCCGCTCGCGCGCGCGGGCCGAGAGCTCGACCAGGTCCTCGACCTCGGTGGCGTGGAGGCCGAGCGGGCACTCGTGCTCCGCCGCGAGCTCGACCAGGTCTTCCAGGTTCTCCTCGGTGGCCGGGTAAAGGAGGGGGCGCTCGTCGAACGCGTCCAGGCCCGCCGCGAGCACCCGGGGGTCCCGCGAGATCAGGGCGATCGCGAGGTCCTCGGAGTGCTCCACGGCCGTCTCCACGGCCGCGGCGAACCGCTCCGGGTCGCCGGTCCGGGAGACGACGGCCAGCCCGTCCACGCGGAGGGTCTCGCCCACGCGCTCGACCTGGAACTCCTGGGCGCGCTCGGTCTTCTCGCGCAGCTCGTCCTCCTCCATGTCGTCGTACACGGCGATGAACACGGGGGGCGGGTTGAAGTACGAGAGCTCGTGGCGGAAGAGGACCTCGTCGCCGCCCACGACCACCTCGCGGTCGCCCCGGCAGATGGTGACCTCGCGGACGGGCGGGGCGAGGAGTTCGCGGAGCTTTTTCAGGGAGTCCTCGTCTAGGTTCGGGCAGTCCTCGGGGTCGGCCTCCCGGTTGACGAGCTTGGTCGCGAACTCCATGCAGGTCTTGCAGCCGCAGGCTCCGCAGTTGGACTTGGGGAGGAGGTTGTACACCTCCATCACGTCGGCTCGCGGCACGGGGGCGACCCCCTAGGCGATGAAGTCCGTAACGTGCACGTCCCCCACCTCCCGCTCCCGGCCCATGTACTCGAGCGCCTCCTGCACGACCTGGACGGCCCAGGGGTGGAACATCATGAGGAGGTCCGCGCCGCACAGGGCGACGGTGGTCGCGGTCACGGCCTCCCAGAGCGGGCCCCGGTACTCGCGCGGGCCCCAGCTCTCCTCCTTCATCCAGGCCTCCCGGGCGGCCCACGCGTTGGTCGAACCGCTCGAGATGGGCATCTGGAGGTACTCGTCGCCGTGGAGGGCGGCGAGGCGGATCCGGGTCATCACGTCGACCGTGTATTCGATCCCGTAACCGAGCGCGCACGTGGTCGGGTCCATCACCACGTCCTCCTTCGAGAGGCCCAGGTTGAGCACCCGCTTGTTCAGGGTTTTCATCATGTTAACATCGACCGGCGCGAAGGTCAGGACCACGTGCCCGTGCTCCTTGGCCGCCTCGACCACCCGCTCGAAGTCCATGTCCTCGTTGATCGAGGAGAGCATCACCCGCTCGCCCTCGCACACCTCGGCCGCCTTCACGAACACCTCCACGTCCTTCTCCGGGTCGCCCGAGCCGCCCACGATGATCGGGACCTTGACCGCGTCCAGCACGTCCTCCAGGGTCTCCATCGCCTCCTCCACGGGCGCGTCGTGCAGCTTCGGGGACGTGCTCACCAGGTGCAGCGTGATCACGTCCACGCCGTACCGCTTCACGACCGTCCTGGCCCAGTCCACGGGGTCCTCGATCACGTCCCCCAGCTCCTCCCGGATGGGACCCGGGATGCCCACGTCCGGGGTGTCGAACACGTCGAAGGTGACGACGGGCGGGTTGGGTCGCGGGGCCTCAAAGACGAAGTAAGCCCGCTCGCCGCCGAGCTTGACCACGCGGTCCCGCGTCCCGCCCTCGGAGCGCGTCGCGCCGAGCTGGACCTCGGCGACCTCGCCCTCGTACTCCTCCACCGGAGGCTCGTACTCGGGCACCTCGACCTCTCGCTCGACCGCCTCCGCGCGGGGCCGCACCAGCCGCTCCCACACCTCTCGGGGCAGCGCCTGGGCGACCGTGCGCAGTTCGAGCTCCAGCTCGTCCGCCTCGATCGACACGTCCCGAAGCTCCACCTCCCGCACCTCACCCTCACCCAGGATGCGATCGAGCAGCTCCCGCAGCAGGTCCTCCAAGCGGCGCTCGGACACCTACAACACCCCCGCCCGGGAGAGAATCTCGCGGAGGTCGGTCCGGGCTTTGGACTCAGGCGGGAGCTCGGTAAGCGGTCGACCGCGCAGCTCGAGCTCGACCAGCTCCTCGTCCGGGCGGACGCGCCCGAGGAAGGAGAGCCCCATCCGCTCGCCCTCGCGCCGGATCACGCGGTACTCCCGGTCCGTGACCCGGTTCGCCACGACCCGAACGTCCTCCACCTCGGACTCGAGCTCGTCGATGAGCTCCACGATCCGGCGGGCGGTGTTCAGGGCCTTGCGGGAGTGGTCGACTACGATCAGAACGAGGTCGACGCCGTCGATGATGCCGCGGCTGACGTGCTCCAGCCCGGCCTCGCAGTCCATGATCACGAGGTCGTACCTCGGGAGGAGCTCGGACATGACCCGGCGGAGCCAGTGGTTGACCGCGCAGTAGCACCCGCGGCCCTCGGAGCGGCCCATGACGAGGAGATCGTAGCCCTCGGTCTCGTGGAGGGCGGTCATCACCAGGTACTCCATGTACGCCTGCTTGTCGAAGCCGGGCGGGAGCTGCTCCTCGATCTCGCGCTTGAACCGCTCCCGCACCTCGCCCAGCGTGGTCTCGGGCTCGACGCCCAGCGCGTCGGGGAGGTTCGCGTCCGGGTCCGCGTCGATGACGAGGAGGTCGCCGGCCCCGCGCTCGGTGAGCTCGAGGACGGTGAGGGCGGCGAGGACGGTCTTCCCCGTCCCGCCCTTCCCGGTGAAGGCGAGGATCAACCCTTT
>NZ_JBMXXF010000014.1:0-14527 GCF_053997775.1 Methanopyrus sp. | reverse complement strand
ACCGGGCGTCGGACCCACCCGTGCGCGGTCAAGGTGGTACGGTGAGGGGCCCGTGCGGCTTCCTCAACCCCCTCCTCCTGGTGATTACAATGGGGAGGGGCCGGGATTAGTGCCAGGGCGGGCCGGTGTGCCGAGTACCTGGGGCACCGGGACCGGGGGGTGCCGCGACCCGGCCCCCACCTGGCACCCCTCGGGATGGGGGGGGTGGAACAGCCGGAACCTTTTTATGCTCCCGGGTGATTACAATAGTGTGGGCGGGCCCGTAAGGGGGCCGGGGCCGTGACCTGGGAGAACGTGCCCGTCCCTCAGGATCCCGTGGAACGCATCCGCGTCCTGCGCGTGCTCCGGGAGGTCTACCGCCGCGAGGTCAAGCCCGAGCTGAAGGAAACGTACCGGAGGATCGGTGGGCGGACGTACGGGCCGTACTACGTCGCGTACCTGAAGCGCGTGCGGAGTAAGGGGTTCGACCAGCCTCGAGTCTTCTACCTGGGGAAGGAGAACGAGAGCGTGAGCTTCGTTCGCTGGCTCGAGGAGCGGTCCGAGGGGTTCGTGCTGCGGCTCGCGCGGCTGGCGGTTCGCCACCTCCGGGCCGCGCTGGAGAGGCTGGTCGAGGAAGCCTCGGGCGGTGGGGTGAGTCATAAGCGGGTGGCCCGCGTGCTCTCGCTCGCGTTCGAGCTGCGGCCTTCCCGGTCCGTGAGGCTCCGGAAGTTGTTGGAGAAGGCGCCCGGGTTTGCCCGGTCCGTGCTCGGGCCGTGGCCGGCGTGGTTCGCGGATCGGGTGCTCCGGAGGCTTCTCCTGCATCGGACTCGGGATGGTGAGTGGGTGCGGGACGTGCTCTGGGAACTCGAACGGTGGAAACTCCGGCACGGTGGGTAGGGTGTCTCGGCGCTCTTCGCGGGAGCGCGTTCGCGGTGGGTGAGGGCCCTCGGGTGTCCGTTCGGGGTTTGGTGGTTGCCCGGGGTTCGGTGACGGAAAAGTTCTTAGTCGGAGGTATACCTGTGCGGTGTCGGAGGAAGCCGGGGCGGCCGAGCCCGGTCCAAGGCGCGGGACTTGAGATCCCGTGGCCCGTATGGGCCGCCCGGGTTCAAATCCCGGCCCCGGCGCCAGCCGGGATCGTTACGTGGTTTGTAACGTTGTGCGGGGGCGTCGGTGGGTTCGGGGAGGTCTTGGGCCCGTGGGTTTACCTTTCCACCTTCACCGTGCCGGGGCCGGGTTTGACGCGGCCGATGATGGTGAGGTTGAGTTCTTCGAGGAGGTCTTGGGGTGCGCAGATGAGGTACTGGAAGTCCTCGCCGCCTTCGAGGGCGAGGTCGAGTGGGTCTCGGTTGAGTTCGGTGGCGACGTCTTCGACGTGTGGGTGGATGGGGAGGCGGTCGGCCTCGATGTGGAGGTTGACGTGGGAGCGTCGTGCGATGATCTCGGCGTCGGCGAGGAGGCCGTCGCTGATGTCGGTGACGGCGGCTCGGGCGTTGCGTTGGGAGAGTTCGACTCCGAGGTGGATGGGGGGTTCGGGTCGGGCGAAGGCGCGGTAGAGTGGTTTGGGTGGTTGGAGGTCGTTGAGGATGGCTTGGACGTAGGCGTTGGGGCCGCCGAGTGGTCCGGTGACGGCGATGGCGTCGCCGGGTTGGGCTTGGTCGACGCGGAGGGGTTTTCCTGGGAGTTCTCCGAGGGCGACGCCGGTGAGGGAGAGTTCCTCGCCGTCGACGAGGTCGCCGCCGATGAGGGTGAGGTTGTGGTGGCGTAGGGCTTGGGCGATGCCGTCGATGAGGGGTTGTTCTTCGAGCTCGTCGTCTCGGGTGAGGGAGAAGGCGAAGTAGCGTGGTTGGGCGCCCATGGCGCCGACGTCGCTGAGGGTGGCGGCGACGAACTTCCAGCCGAGGTCTGTGGGGTCGAGTTCGCGGGGGACGTGTCGGGAGCGGGTCATGGTGTCGACGTTGAGGACGAGTCGGTTGGGGAGGACGGCGGCGTCGTCCTGTCCGGCGCCGACGGGGAGGTCGTTGGTGGGGCAGCGTTCGAGGATGGTGCGGAGGAGTTTCTCCTCGTGGGGCGGTCGCCAGGTGTGGGGGGTGGGTTCGTTGCGTCCGGTGCTCAAGCGGGTGTCCCCCGGGGAGCGTGAGTGGTTGGCTCGTGAGCTGGGGCGGAGGTTTCGGTCCGAGGGGGTGAGGCGGGTGGTGGAGGGGATGGAGTTGGTGAAGTTGGAGGGGAGGTGGACGGAGTACTTCGACGCGTCGCGGGTGAGGGTGGATCCGGGGGAGGTGCCGGGTTGGGCGGATCCGTTCGTGGCGGGGGTGCCGGTGTGTGAGCGGTCGTCGCGGGGTGGGGTGCGGGTGCACTTGGAGGGGGTGCGGGTGCTGGCGGAGGAGGTGGAGGAGATTCGGGTGTACGTGCGGGAGCGGTCGGCGGTCCTGTTCACGTACGGTCGGGACGTGCTGCCGGAGGGTGTGGTAGAGGTTTTAGGCCCGGAGGTGCCGAGGCTGGTCGCGGTCATGTTCCGGGATGAGCTGGGGGAGCATTGCGTCGGGGTGGGTCGGTTGCGGTTCACGCGGGATGGTCGTCCGATGGTCGATAACGTGATAGATAGGGGCTGGTACCTGCGCAGGGGAGGGTAGGGTTGGAGCTGCTGGCGTTGATCATGGACGTGGAGAACGTGCCGGGCGCGCTGCGGGATATCGCGGGAGTGATCGCGGATCACGGGGGGAACATCGTTCACATCACGCAGGAGTCGGAGGGGGAGCTGGCGCGGCTGTACGTGGAGATTGAGGGCGTGGAGCGGCCGGGGAGGTTGGTGTCGGGTCTGCGCGCGCTGGAGGTGGTTCGGTCGGTGAGGCGGGTGCGCCCGTTGAAGGACATCTACGGGAAGCGCGTGATCATCATGGGTGGGGGCGCGCAGGTCGCGGAGGTGGCGAAGGGGGCGATCACGGAGGCGGATCGGCACAACATTCGGGGTGAGCGGATCAGCGTGGACACGATCCCGCTCGTGGGGGAGGAGAACCTGGCGGAGGCGGTGCGGGCGGTCGCCCGGCTGCCTCGGGTGGGGATCCTGGTCCTGGCGGGCTCGCTCATGGGTGGGAAGATCACGGACGCGGTGCGGGAGCTGCGGGAGGAGCGTGGGATCCCGGTCATCTCGCTTAACATGGCGGGGAGCGTGCCGGAGGAGGCGGACCTGGTGGTCACGGACCCGGTTCAGGCGGGCGTGATGGCCGTGATGGCCGTCTCCTCGGCGGGCGTGTTCGACCTCTCCCGCGTGCGCGGTAGACGGTTCTAGGGGGGAGGTGGGCATGCTGCTCGAGCGGTCGCTGGAGGAGGCGCCCGTGATCGAGCGGAACGGGTACCATTACTTCATCCATCCGATCACGGACGGGGTGCCCGAGGTCGACGCGGGGCTGCTGCGGGAGGTCGCGTCGCGGATCGTGCGCGCGCTGGACACGACGGACTTCGACAAGATCGTGTGCGTGGAGGCGATGGGGATCCACCTGGGCACGCTCCTGTCCACGATGCTGGACCGGCCGCTGGTGATCGTCCGGAAGCGTCGGTACGGGCTGGACGGTGAGATCGAGATCGTGCAGGAGAAGGGGTACGGTCGCGAGAAGCTCTACCTGAACGGCGTGTCGGAGGGGGACGAGGTGGTCGTCGTGGACGACGTGGTGAGCACGGGCGGCACGCTGGTAGGCGTGCTCAACGCGCTGCGGGAGGCGGGCGCGGAGGTCAAGGACGTGGTGGTCGTCATCGCCCGGGGCGGGCTGAGGCGGGTGCGGGAGGAAACGGGGATCGAGGTGAAGTACCTCGTGCGCGTGGAGGTCGACGAGGACGGGGTCAGGGTCGTCGAGTCCCGCTATCGCTGATCCTTGATCACCCGGATCCACTCGCCCTCCGCCTCCCGGGTCGAGCCCACGACCGCGATGACCCGGTCCGAGCGGAGCTCCCGCTCGATCTTCCCCCGCACCTCGATGACCTCACCCTCGAACGCCTGGCCCACGTACGTGTGCGTGTACGAGCGCACCTCGACCACCTCCCTCCCGACCTCCGGGTCCGCCTCCAGCACGCGCACCCGCCACCGGGCCGGGTAGTCGAACGCCCACCGGTCGTCCACGACCTCGCACACGAGCCGGGCCCGCTCCTCCAGCGTCTCGAACTCCTCCCAGCGCACGTCCTCCAGCTCCGACTCGTCCCGCACGTAGAGCACGTCGCACACGCGGTCCCCGACGACCACCCGGTTCCCCTTCCGCGCCTCGTGCCGCACGAACTCCTCGAAGTCCAGCTCCGGGCTCCGCCGCCGGTACACCCGCTCCCAGTCGTCGAGGTCGAGGCCCGCGAGCACGTCCCGTCCCTCACCCGTCTCCTGCACCCGCAGGATCACGTCCCGCACGGCCAGGTAGTGGTCCATCCCGTACACGACGAGGTCCAGGTCCGAGGAGGCCGGATCGTGCAGTCCCGGCAGCAGCGACCCCGTGATCCCGAACGCCGACTCGGGCACCCCCGCGTCCTCCGACAGCTCCAGGATCGCCCGGGCCGCCAGCTCCTCCAGCTCGTCCCGCGGTTCCTCCAGCACCTCCCTCACCCGCTCGCGCGGGTCCAGGTGCTCGACCACGTCTTCCCGGGGCACGACCTGATCGTGGAAGTCCCCGCGTACCCTCCTCACGTACTCCGGGTGCCGCTCCCGGAGGATCTCGAAGGACTCCCGGAACCCCACCTTCCGGTACCGCTCGCCCGTCCCACGACGCACCCGGTCGCCCTCCTCGTCCCGCACGTACCTCATCAGGGCTAGGATGCCCTCGTCCGGGTGCACGTACGAGATCACCGAGAAGATGGCGTCCTCCGTGACCAGGAAGTCCCTCAGCCTCGGCTCCAAGGGGGTCACCCCGCTGCTCGACCGCCGGGTGGAGGGTGGGGAGCTGATCCTCGCCCGCCTCGAGCCCGGGGAGGTCTTCCCCGATGACGTGGACCTGGACGAGTGGAGGAACTCGGTCGTCGTGTCCTGTAAGGGCAGCGTTCGGCGGGTCCGGTGGAGGCTGGGGGACACGCCCGTGTACGAGACCCGGGGCAAGTTCGAGCTCGTGACCCTCGACGGGGTCTTCTTCGACGACGGATCCTACCACCTGCACGGCGTCCTCTCGGACGAGCGCGGGCACACGCTGGGCGGGCACGTGAAGGGCTTCGAGGTGTACACGACGGTCGAGCTCGTCCTCCTCCGGCTCCGCGCCCGGCTCGTGCGGGGGAAGGACGGGCGCACGGGGTACCGGGAGCTCGTCGACGTGGTCACCGGGTGAGGATCTCGCACCCGTCCTCCGTGACCATCACCGTGTGCTCCCACTGCGCCACCGGCTCGCCGTTCCGCTCGACCAGCTCCGGGTAGGCCTTCAGCGCCCCGAGTCGGCTCAACCGGAGCAGCTCGAGACGGCTGGCGGAGGAACCCAGCCACCGCCGGGCGAAGGGGAGGGAGCGCCGCTCCTCGTAGATTCGGCGCAGGTTCACCCGAGAGCGCTGGTTCGGGTTCTTCACCGAGAAGATCTCCACGTGCCGGCCCGGTTCCACGTCCCCGTCCCCCGCCTCGGTCGTCACGAAGGGCTCGATCGCGACGATCATCCCCTCCTCCAGCCGATCCTCGTACCCGGGCAGGTCGTCGTTCGGGATCGAGACGCCGGCGTGCAGGTCCCACCGCCGCACCTCGTGCCCCGTGAGCCCCGTGACGGGGCGGAACCCCCGCTCCCGGCAGGCCTCCCCGATGGCCCGGCCCACCTCCCGGCAGGTCACGCCCGGGCCGACGACCTCCACCGCCGCCTCCAGGGCCGCCCGGGCCGCCTCGGCCAGCCGCTCGCCCAGCTCGTGGTCGAAGACCAGGGTGATGGCCGCGTCCCCGATCGCCCCGTTCACGTGCGCCCCGACGTCCACCTTCAGGATGCTGCCGGGCTCGAGCTCCGGGCCCCCCTCGGGCCCGGGCGTGTAATGCGCCGCCACCTCGTTCAGGGAGAGGTTGACGGGGAACGCGGGCTCGGCCCCCGCGTCGCGGATCAGGTCCTCCAGGTACTCGGCGACCTCCAGCAGGTCGTCCCCGACGTCTATTTCCCGCCGCGCCCTCCGTAGCACCCTTCGGACGACCCGGCCCGCCTCCCGGAAATCGTCCGCATCCACCGCCGATCACCCCGGGGAGGGCCGCGATGGAGGCCGCGGTCTCGATCCCGCTGATCGACCTGGTCCGGAGGATGGCGGCCCGGCTCGCGCTAAGTGTTTCCAGCGGCGACCGGTTGGACGTGCTGGGGTGTACCCCCTTCAACGTGGAGGTCGCCCGAAGGCTTGCCAGCCGGGGCGTGAGCGCGGGGCTGGTCACCCGGGACGCGGAGCCCGCGAGCGCCCTGGGGATCGAGGTGCGCTCGAGCCCGGCCGCCGACGCGGTGCTGGTCACGGACCCGGTCACCTTTTACTCCGAGTACCGGGAGCTGGGCGCCCGTCGGGTGGTGCTGGCCTTCCGGTACGAGAACCCGGCCTTCCGGGAGTGCGTGGGGCGCCTGCGCGCCCGGGTGCTCGTCCCGGTGGTGGGGGAGCGCGAGTGCCCCGACCCGCACGCCGCCTTCGTGCGCGTCCTGGGCCGCGTGGCGGAGCTGGCGTCCGAGGGCCACCACGTGGTGCGGGTGCGGGTGGAGGACTCCTCGGACTACTTCTACCCGGGCTCGGACCCGGAGGAGGTGCTCCGCCGGGGGGACGCGGTGGAGGTGCGCCCCGTCCCGCCCTTCGAGGCGCGGGAGGGGCGGGTGTGGGAGGCGGTGGTCCGGGCGGTGGATCAGGTGCGGTTCAGGAGCGTGTCCCGGTGCTTCCAGAAGTAGGCCAGGACGCCGCCCAGGCAGACGAGGGGGACGGCCAGCGGGAACAGCGGGCCGAGCGCGTCGCGGCCCGAGAGGCAGGCGAGGAAGACGATGGCCAGGGCCAGCCCGTCGCCCTCGCCGGGCCTCAGCACGTGGGTGATCGAGAGGAAGACGGCGGCGACGAGGCAGGTCCAGACGGGGTAGAAGGGTGCCACCGGGGTCAGGGCCAGCAGGAGCGCGACCCGGGCCCACCGCTTGCTACGGAGGTTCAATGTCGACCTCCTCGCCCCGGCGTCGCAGCTCCTCAAACAGATCGTCCAGGAGCCGCCGCAGTCGCTGTCGGAGCCCCTCCGCCTTGGGCAAGTCGTGGCTGATCGCCTTGGAGATGAGGTAGGCGAGGAGGAAGACGGCGCACTTGTGCTGGAGCTTGGTCTTGTGCAGGTGGCCCGGCTTGACGTCGAACTCGTGGTAGACCTGCACGTCCTCCTCGCTCAGCTGCCCGCGGCGCCGCAGGTACTCGAACACGTAGTAGAGGGCGGAGTGGAGCAAAAAAAGCTCGTCCTTCTTCATCTACGATCACCCTCGCCCAGCCCTGGTTTAGATGTACCCGCGCTTGCTGTCGTCGTGGTGGTACTGCGCGTCGCCGGCGTTCCCCTGAATAACTTGCTGCTGGGCCTGCGGGGAGGAGAGGGAGCACGTGGCCACGTCGCGGCGCAGCCCCTCCTCCAGCGACCCGTACCGCTTCACGATCTGCTCCTCCACCGGCTTCGCGAGCTTGATCGCCGCCCGCACGTGCTTCGGCTCGATGTACTTCGCCCCCTCCGACACCGCCAGGTCGCCCGCCATGCGGACCACGCCCGCCAGGTCCCGGAGCCGCAGGGTAAGCGCGTCCCGCTCGCCGTCGATCGCGCGGGCCCGCCGGCGCGCCTCCTTGATGAGCTCCTCCACCGCCTCCCGGGTCGCGTGCGGGATGCGCCCGTCCTTCTCCACCTCCTGCGCCACGAACTGGGCCAGCTTGGCCCGGTTCTCCTCCGTGTCCGGCATGGTCGTCTCCATCAGCACCTCGTAGCCCTCACCCTGGATCCTCGAGCGCAGCGGGGAGAGGATCATGGGCAGGTCCTGGATGTTGCAGGCGCCCACGAGGATGAAGTCGCAGGGCACGCCCTCAACCCGCACGGCCGCGCCCGAGGACTGGGGGTTCTTGCCCGTGATCGGGAACTCCTTCTCCTGCATCGCGGTCAGCAGGTGCTGCTGCAGCGGGCCCAGCTGCGCCAGCTCGTCGATGAACAGCACGCCCTCGTGAGCCTCGTGGATGGCGCCCGGGATCACCCGCTTGTAGGGCGGCTCGCCCAGCTGCTCGTCCCCACCCCACGGGCAGTGCTTCACGTCCCCCAGCAGCTCGGTCTCGCTCGCGCCCGTGACCTGCACGAAGGGCTTCCGGTCCAGCGGGACGAGGACCTTCTTTTCCTCCTCCTCCGAGCCCGGCTTCACGACCCGGATCTTGTCCCCCACCCGCTCGTACACGATCGCCACCTGCCGGCTCGTCGAGCGCTCGTACTGGGTGGCCCGGTACACGCGCCCCGAGGGCTTCTGCGCGCCGCACTTCGGGCAGTAGCGCAGGTCCGGATCGCTGTACCGACCGCAGTTCGGACAGCGGAACCCGAGCTGCTCCGCCACGATCTCCGGGACCTCCTTCGGGGAGAGGAGCGCGTCCGACTCCTCCGACTCGATCTCCTCCCGCGTCCGCACGCGGACGATCGGCCGCTCCGGGTTCGCCGGGTTGTGGTACACCTCGATCTGCTCCCTGGGCCGGGGCAGCAACTCCGCGATGCACTGCGCGATCATGCTCTTACCCACGCCGGGCGGGCCGACGAGCAGCAGGTGACGGCGCTGCTTCGCGGCCAGCTTGGCGAACCGGACCGCCCGCTCCTGCCCGATCACGCGATCGAGCGGGTTCTCCGGGATCTTGATGTCCGCGGTCGTCTCGATATCGTCCAGCGTGAAGTCCTCCTTCACGGGGTCGATCAGGTCCTCCTCCTTCCTCGGCGGCTCCTCCTCCGGCCCCTCCCCGTCCTTCCGATCTCGGGACAGAAACCGGCGAAACAGCCGGGAGGAGAGGACGTTGTTGGGCATGTCGACCACCTCGAGACGACCCTTAGTGGGAGATGGTCAGCACCTTGACGCCCTCCTTCACGTCGGGATCCAGGTCGCCCTCCCGCACGCCCACCATGTACCGAACGCCCTTGTCTTTAGCGGCTTCGACGAGGCGGCGCGTGATCACCCCGTCCACGACCACCGCGCGGACGCCCTCCCGCTCCTTCAGCGCGTCCACCAGCTCGTCCAGCTCGACCTTGTCGATCTCGTTCATCTTCTCGTCCAGCAGCACGGCCTGGAACGTGCCCTTCACGTCCTTCAGCCGCTCCAGCAGCTCCCGCTCCTCCCTGCTCAGCCCCTCCCGACGGCGCGAACCCCGCCGCTCGCCCTTCGCGCGCCGCTTCCGACCCTTCTTCGGCTTACCCTTCTTGCCCTTCTTCTTGGGCGGCTTACCCTTCTTCTTCGGACGCCCCTTCTGCCCCCGCTGCAGGCGCCGCAGGTACTCGTCCGCCGGGACCCGGTTCTCCAGCGCCTCCCGGATCTCCCGCCTCGTCAGCTCCTCCACCTCCTTCCCCTTCGGCGCCCGCGCCACGTAGTCCACGTCCGCCACCTGCATCAGCTCCTTGATGATCAGCTCCCCGCCCCGATCACCGTCCGCGAACACCGTGACCTCCTTCTCCTTCGACAGCTCGATCACCGGCTCCGGGACGTTCGTCCCCTCCACCGCGATCACGTTCTTGATCCCGCAGCGCAGCAGGTTCGCCACGTCCGCCCGACCCTCCACGACGATGATCTCGTCCGCGTCCTCCACCTCCGGACCCGCGGGTAGGCCCTTGTACTCCCTCACCTCCTCCTGCTCCTTCAGCGCCTTCTTCACCTCGCGCACCAGCTCGCTGCTGTCCGGCGTCACCTCGTCCACCATCTGCTGCAGGATCTCCCGCGCGCGCTTGATGATCCGCTCCCGCTTCTCCTGCCGCACGTCGTCGATCGACACCACCTCAACCTCCGCCTGGCACGGGCCCACCCGCTCCACCTGCTCCAGGGCCGCCGCGATCAGGGCCGTCTCCACCCGATCCAGGCTCGAGGGGACGATGATCTCGCCCACGGTCTTCCCGTCCTCGTTCCGCAGCTTGACGTCGATCCGACCGATCCGACCCGTCTTGAGGAGCCGACGAAGGTCCAGCTCGTCCCCCAACAGACCCTCCGTCTGCCCGAAGATCGCACCCACCACGTCCGGACGCTCCACGTACCCGTCCGCCTTCAAGCGGGCCCGGATCACGTACTTGATCGCGCCCGGGCACTGATCTTGACGCTTCTCGGACATGCTTCACCCTCCCTACGTGACGGTGACCGGTGCGAAGACCGCACGCACGCGGGCGTTTATTAACGAAAAGGGCGACTCGGGGAACCGGTGCGAAGGGTGGGAAGGGTGAAACGGTGCGGGGAGCGGGCTAGACGGGGGGCGCGCTCCGGATCCCCAGGGACCGGTCCGTCGCGTCCATGGACGCCTCCGGGTCCTCCTCCAGCTCCATCACGGCGCGGATCGCGTCCACGTTCTCCGGGACGATGTCCGCCTCCTGATGCACCGCCTGCATGTAGTACAGGACGCCGTCCTCCACGTTCACGGACTCCTCCCACACGACGATCTCGTACAGGTCGTACCGCGGCCGGCCCAGGTCCCGGGCCATCTCGATCAACTCCGCCGTCGAGCCCAGCCCCATCTCGTGCGGCACGACCCACACGCGCCGCGCGTCCCGGAGCACCTCCACCGCGTCCTCCGTGCTCACCTCCTCCTCCAGCTCCACGCGAACCACGTGCATGTGCATGAGCGTCGTCGGCACCTTCACCGCCGCCGTCGTGATGTCCAGGTCCGGGAGCACCGTCTTCACGTCCGGGCCGTGGTGCGAGGGCACCGTGACCGGGTTCGGCACGATCGCGTTGATCGGGCCCTTCCCCACCTGCGCCGGGTCGGCGGCGCGCCGCACGACGGTCACGTACACCCTACCGAGCTCGAACGCCTCCTTCAGCGCGCCCAGCGTGCGGCACAGCGCCGTCGTGTTGCAGGACACGCACCGCACGTACTCCGCGCCCAGCGCCTCCTCGTAGTTGCACTGGGCCACGAAGGACACGTCCGCCACGTCCGCCTCCTCACCGCCCTGGAAGATCGCCTTGACCGGGGACTCGTCGTACAGCCGCTCCTTGTTCCTCGCGCCCACGCCCTCCGGCGTGCAGTCCACGACCACGTCCAGCCCGTGCTCCTCCGCGTTCAACACGACGTCCTCGACCGTCCCCTCCACCTCGATGCCCGCCTCCTCGAACCGCTCGACCCGGTCCTCGGGCACGTAGAGCGCGTACCCAAACTCCTCCACCGCCAGCCGGGCGAGGTAGTCCGGCGAGGTCTTGACGACGCCGTAGACCTCCATGTCCTTCTGCGCGTCGACCGCGTCCGCCACGCGCTTACCCACCGTCCCGTAACCGTTGATCAGGACCCGCACGTCCGCCACCCGGGACACCCCCGCCCACGGGCCACGGCGCCCTTAATAACAGCCTCGACGCGGGAGAACTAGCCCCTGTGCCCCCCGCGATTAACACTCCCCGGTCATCGGTCACCGGACGGGCTCATCCCCGTCCACCGGGGAGGACCCTCCGCGGGGGACCCTGACCCCGCCTGTCCCGCGCCGGGGTTGACCGCCCGGTCATCCCCGGTCCTCACGACCGCGGTCCCGAGGGGACCGTGCGGCGCGGGTGTACCCCGGGTCTCGACCCCGGGCTTCACCGCCTGGGGCCTGCTCCCCGCTCCACCCGGGTCGGCGGGGGCCCCGGGGCGGGGACGGCGGGGAGCGGTGCCGCGGGGCCCGCGCCCGCGCGCGACTTGAACGTTTCGGCGGCGTCACGTGGGCACATCGATCTTCGTCGGGTCCGGCACGTCCAGCCCCAGCTCCTCCGCCAGCTCCTTGTACCGGTTCCGGATCGTGACCTCCGTCACGCCCGAGACCTTCGCCACCTCCGGCTGCGTCCGCCGGCACCGCCGCAGCTTCTCGTTCAGCTCCCGCTCCAGCCGCTCCTTCTCCTCCTCCGACTCCGCCTCCTTCATCTTCTCCCGGTACTCCTCGATGTACTCCTTCGCCTTCAACAGCCCCGCCAGGTACAGGGCCGCGCCCGCCAGGCCCGCCGGGTTCCGACTCACCGTCAGCCCCTTCTTCTCCGCCTTCTCCAGGATCTCCCGGGCCAGCATCTCCACCTCCTCGGACACGCCCAACTCCGTCGCGAACCGGGACAGGTACTGCTTCGGATCCGGCGCCGGCATCCGCTCATCCAGGTGCCGCAGCAGGACCCGATGCGTCCGATTGATGTCCTTCGGGCTGATCCCGAACAGCTTCGCGATCTCCTTGATCGTGCGCGGGTGCTTCCGCTTCTTGCACGCCATGAACAGCGCGGCCGCCGCCGTGTTCTCGATCGACCGACCCCGCACCAGGTCCTTCTCCACCGCCTTCCGGTAGATCCGGATCGCCTCGTCCACCACCGACCTCGGAATGTTCGCCTGCGAGCACACCCGCTCGATCAGCTCCACCGCCGACCGAATGTTCCGCGACACCGGATCGTTCGAGATCCACCGATCCCACCGCTTCAGCCGGCGAAACCGCCAGTCCATCAGCCGCTTCCCGTGCGTATCCCGATCGTCGATGACCGTATCACCCAGCCGGTGCGGGTGCCGCTCCGAGACCGGGGCGCCCGTCCGCTCCCGCTGCGTCCGCTGATCCGCGTTGAACGCCCGCCACTCCGGCCCGTAATCGATCAGCTGCTCCACCACGGTCCCGCAGTCCCGACAGACCAACTCCCCGTGCTTCTCGTCCCGCTCCAGGTTCGTGCTACCGCACTTCGGGCACACCCGGTGCTCAGACTCGGTATACACCACGGGGGCTCACCCCCCTGCACCTCGGAAACGCGCCGGTTGGCTTTTCGGGGAAGGATTTAAGTAAATTACGCCCCGGAGCGCCGGGGGCACACCCCCACCGCCAACACCACCAGCGAGCACCACACCGCCAACCGCACCGTCAACGGCGTCGTCACCCCACACGCCCAGGCCACCGCCACCGACGCCCACACCGCCGCCAGCGCGTGACCCACCGCGACCAGCCACCGCCGATCCACCTCACCCTCACCCCGCACCAGCGCCGGCACCCCGTGCCGGGCCACCACGTACGCGGCCACCGCCACCAACGACGCCTCCACGATCGGCGCGCCCACGTACTCCTCTAACATCGTCCCCGTCAACCCAGCACCCCCCTCAACACCTCCACCAACCGCTCGTACCCGAACCGCTCCGCATCCTCCGTCAACAGGTTCAACCGCAGCTCCCGGCTCACGCCCGGGTACCCCAGCACCGGGATCGTCATGATCCCGTACCCCCGCAACAGCTCCATCCCAACCCTCACCGGATCCTCCACCTCCAACACCACGCCCGCCCCCGTCCGCTCCACCCCCACGACCCCGGAGAGACCCTCCACCACCACGTCGATCCCCTCCAACCGACCCCGCAACCGCTCCAGATCGAACCGCTCGAACGCCGCCCGCACCGCCGCCAGCGTCGGACCGTCCACCGTCCACCCCAGCTCCTCGCAGACCCGCCGCACCCGCTCCACCAACCCCGGGTCGCCCACCAGCACCCCGCACCGCGGCCCCTCCATCAGCTTGTCACAGCTCGTGACCACCAGGTCGAACCCGTACGCCGGCCCCGGCCGCTGCCCGTGCAACCGCCGCACCCGATCACCCGAGGCGTCGTCCAACAGCGACGGGACCCCCGCCCGCCCAACCTCCTCCAACACCCCCTCGTCGATCACCCGCCAGCTCACGTCGCACCCCGTCACCACGACCAGATCGAACGCCTCCGGATCCTCCACCAACCCCTCCACCTCCACGTACTCCGCCCCCACCAGCTCGCACCCACGCTCCACGCACGGGTGCGCCTCACCACCCTCCGGTAGCACGTGCAGCACCCGATCCGGCTCCAACGCCAACAACGTCGCGATCACCAGCCCCGTCGTCCGCGAGCCCACGACCACGTCGCACTCCGGCGCCTCGAAGTGCTCCCGACACGCCTCCCTAACCTCCGGCAGAATCAGCGCCTCCGACAGGTACGTCCGCACCTCGTCCGGCGCCGCGTCCACCCACGACCGCGACGCCAGCCCGGTGAAATCGTACAGCGGCCGACCCCGCTCAATCCGCCGGCGAATGACCCGCAGCGCCTCCTCCCGCACGCTCATCCCAACGCCCTGAACCGAACGAGCGAACCCGCCCTTTTACCACCCGCCCTCAACCCCGACCCGAAACCCGACGCAGACTCTCCCGCAACACCACGCACTCCCCATCGCCCACGGCCGAGCAGTACGGACACCCCGGGCACCCATGCTCCCGAAACTCCCGCGCCGCCTCCCGGGGACGCCGCCCCAGCCACCTGGACAGCACCCGCTCCCCCCACCGCAGCGCCTCCTCGCTCGCCACCCGCCGAATCTCCCCCTCCGGACGCAGCCACCGCCACACGTGGTACCTCAACCAGTCCTCCGGCAGGCCGTGCCGCCGCCGGTACGACTCCAGGAACTCCACCCACTCCCGCCACAACCGCCCGTGCACGCGCC
>NZ_JBMXXF010000013.1:0-5002 GCF_053997775.1 Methanopyrus sp. | reverse complement strand
TCGGCGAGGAGGGCGTAGGTGGAGTACTGGAGGCGGGTGCCGCCGTGGGCCTCTATCAGCTCTCGGAGCTTGCGTCGTTCGGTCTCGCCTCCGGGCTCCTTGAAGTCGTAGGTGTAGAGGCGGAGGCGGGGGTTGGGGGTGGGGAGGGGCACGGTGCGTTCCCCCTACACGGGCCATGGGCGTTTGGCGAGTTCTTCGCGGGGGCTCACCGTTACCCCGTATCGGGCGAGTCGGGCGGCCCGGTCGGCGTACAGTACGGGCGCCGGTAGTCGGCTGGTGGCCGTGGGGGTGCCCCAGTTCGAGAGGGTGAGGTCGTAGAGGAGCTGTAGGAGGTCGTCGTTCAGCGCTCCGCCGTCGCGCCGTCGGATCAGGATGGGCCTTCGCGTCCCGGGTTTGGCGTCGTCTCGGGTCCTGTTCAGTCCGGGGACCGACTGGCTGGGGTAGAGGAACGCGGTCCGCTCGTCGATGCGGACGTAGGCTCGGTTCGGGGCCGTGATGCCGTTCCGGAGGCGCACGGCGTGCACCGTGGGGTTGGATTTGATCACCTCGAGGACGATGGGGTCCGGTCCCTCGTTCAGCAGCGTTCTCAGCTCGTCCTTGGGCACCGGGCCGTCCCGGAGGTAGAGGACCCGGTCGGCGTCCTTTATCGGGCCGCTCAGGTCCTGGAGGAGTGCCTCGGCGACCTTGCCGGAGGTCTCTCCGCGCTCGCCGATGGTGGTCGTGAACGTTCGCTCGTGTCGGATGGTCCCGTCCTCGTCCACGGTGAAGCACGCGCAGCAGCCGCGCCCTTCGATGATGCGGTCCCCTTCGACCTTTCTTGACACGTCCACGCCGAGGATGACCGTGCGGCCTTCGAGGTTGGCCTCCGTCCTCACGGCGAAGGGCTGCCCGGCGTGCTTGCAGTGGAGGCCGATGGCCAGCCCCGGGGTGACGAGTCTCGGCGGGTGTTCGGACGCGCGCTCCGTGAAGCACTGCGCCTCGGGGCACCGTCGCTTGATCGCGGCGTAGTCCCTCTCCTCGCCGTGGGGGACGCCGGCGAGGACGAGGTCGCCGTTCCTCGCCAGCCTTTCCACCCGGTCCGGCAGCTCGGTCGGGCTGACGACCAGCGTCCGGCCCTCGTCCACGTCGTGGTGGAGTCGGCGTAGGTGGGTCACCGTGCCCCGGAGTAGCCGCCGGAGCGTGCCCCGCGAGACCCCCCGCTTCAGCAGTCGTCGGTCGCAGACGACGCTCACGCGCCTTCCGTCCAGCTCACCCCCGCCCTCGAAGGGGCCCTCGCCTTCGAGGAGCCGCCTCAGGCGCCGCCGACCCCTCGCCTTGCCGTTCCTCGCGACGATCTCCGGCGGTTTGAGCCTCCCCGCGCGGTCGACGCCCGGGCGCGGGTGGTCCTTCGTGGTCGCCGTCACGTTCGAGAACCGGTTTTGGGCCGACTCCAGACCGAGCTCGATGAAGTGACGCCCGATGGCCGTCCGGTCGGCGGGCCCGAGCCGGAAGTACTTGCTCACCTCGTGCACGGGCACCCGCCACGGCAGCACGTCGTCCGGGTACGCGAGCACCCTGGACCCCACGGCCACCTCCACGACCACGCTCGGATCGACCCTGAGGCGGTGGGTTTCCCACCAGTACCCGCGCAGGTCGTCCACGTCCTTGAGGTCGCCCGACCCGCTCCACTCGTCGGCGGGCACCGCGCTCACGACCTCGAGGCTCCTGCCCCGGTAGCGCTCCGACCCTTTGACGGGGATCACCCGGGTTCCGGGCAGCGTCCGCTCCGCCCACCGTCGCCCCCGGTCTTCGACCAGGTCCTTCAGCGGCACCCTGGTGACCGCTCGCGCCCGCGGGTCCACGGAGAGCAACACCTTACCCTTCGACTCCAGCGTGCTCGTCCGGAGCGCCAGCTGGACGTCCACCGGGGCGTACCGGTCGCGCAGCTTCTGGAGCACCGCGCTCCGGATCCGCCTCCACCCCTTCTTGCCGAAGACCCCGCGGATCCGCTTGCCGTCGAACCGACCCCCGTAGCACACCTCGAAGAAGTCGCGGTCGGAGACCAGCGTCGCGTTACCCTCACCGTAGCCCCGCTCGAACCCGTGCTCCTCGAGCCCCAGCCGGAGCACCGCGCTCACCGCGTACCTCCGGGCCGTCGGGGTGAGGTCATCCCACCCGACCCGCTCGTCCCCCAGGTCCGCGGCCGCCACGTACGCTTCCTTACCTACTTGGAACGCGAACGCTCCCTTTTTGAGACAATCCATGACGACCTCGTACGCCTCCCTGTACGCCTCCCTATCCCCGTCGTCATCCTCGGATTCGAACTCCACCTTCCACAGCTCCCCCTCGAAGTCTAGCTTAACCCATACTGCGTTGGATACGTACCCACTTTTAGACCTGTACAACCTCCCAAACACCCCCAACATCATCAGATTTAATTTCAAGTGGTTCCGGTTCCGACAACTTTCTAACGGCGTTTCGAAACTCCGTCAGCCTGCGGTCTATCGCTTCTAACAACCCTCCCCTAACTCTACTCAGCACCGACAGCACCGGGATCGCGACCGCCTCAGCGTCGCGAAGGAGCACCGCCTCGCCATCCCGCCGGAAGTCGGAACGCGACAAACCACCCTCCAGGAACAGCCTCAGCACGGGCACGTCCACGGCCAGCGCGCGCCACTCGTCCATCAGGTCGAGCGCGAGCGCCGGCTTCCGACCGCGGATCTCGTGCAGGAAGCCGGCGAACGGGTCCAGCCCCGCCGCCACGATCCTCGCCAGCATTACCGGGAACAGCACCGCCGTGTACCCGAAGCTGATCGCCGCGTTGAACGGGTCCCGAGGCGGGCGGCGCGTCCGCCCCCCGGAGAACGCCCAGCCCGGCAGCGCCTCGGACAGCGCGCGGAAGTAGATCCGGGCCGCGCGACCCTCGTACCCGCGTAGCGCCCCGACCCGATCGGCCCCCTCTGCCCGATCCTCCAGCCGCTCCATCCTCTCAACGGCTCGCCCAACGCTCGTCACAACACCCGCAGATTCGAGGAACTCGAGCACGGCCTTCCGAGCCCGGATAGACGAGATTACAATACTCCTGGCCAGCCCAACCCTCAGCGATCGCTGAGTTAGCACCACCTCCCATTGTCGCCGCCTAAGCTCCACGAACCGGTCATGAAAAGGTACCACCACCCCTAAGATCCTGCTCCCAGACGCGAACGTAATTGGGATCCCATAGTCCAACGCCAACTTCACCGCCTGCGTTGTGATCTGGGCACCTCCCGAGAGCACAATCCCCGACACACGAGTGATCGGGTACTTGTCCTCCCCCACAACTAGGAACTCTCCCCTACGCCGAATTCTCCCGCGCCTCGCGAACAACACCAAATGGTTAGTCCCCTCCATGAGGGCCCCCTTCATGGACCAGCGGGGTATCAGATTAAGCCCCCTTCGCCCCTCATTTCGCCGTGAACTCGGCTCACAGCACCACGGACACGGTGTTGTATCAAAATAAAACTGTAGCTTTTTTCGTTGTCAAAAGCGTAAGTACCTGGTGTAAATATCGACCTAATTAGTGACGTAATGACCGTTTATGATCTCATATTGGCGAAATTTCAGATTAGATTCATATACCAAATGGAGCAGACTAGAGTGTTTTAGGATAACGTTAGTTAACCGCGGAAAAAGTACCTTATACCATACGTACGGCTAAGCGGTCCTTACCAAGGTCACTCGGAAAGCATCATGCGAGACCAACGTACGATCCACCCACGGTGAGGACCAGGCGCCGGCACCCGGGCTCCCCGCCCGAAGATCGGCGCACCGGTCTCCCCCAACCCGACCATCCCCCGGTCACCCCGGGAGACCGGCTGAGGCCGGGAAGTCCGGGCACGACGGTCCGACGGCGACGCACGGCCCGCTCCTAGGACTACGATCCTACCACCGCCCAGGGCGCCCGGCGGACCACCACCCCCAACCGGGAACGATCCGGCGGGCGGGGTCAGGCCGAGGGCCGCGGCCCCGCGGTCACGCGCCCATCCGACCGGACCGGGAACGATGACCGGCGCGCCCGCGGACCCGGCGCTCAAGATCTCGTGATCGAACGGTGAACAGCACCCGAGCACGGAGGAGCGGCACGCGGTTTACGCGATCCGAGGGTCACCACGGCCCCCGGGACGCCGGAACCCGGCGAAGTCGGCGGGGTCCATCCCGGGTGGGGGAGACAGGGCAGGTCAGCGGCGAGGTTCAACCCGACCGCGCCGTCGGGGAAGACGGAAGCGCCACTGGGGAGTCCTCGCGAGGGAACCGAACCGGGCGACGCCGGGCCCCCACCTCAGCGATCCGGGCCGGCGCGGGATCGCCACCCGAGATCCGACGGCGAGTCACGGGCCCGGGGATCGAGCCGCCACCCTCACCCCACCGACCACCACCCCGACACGGACCGGAGGTCCGGGGGACGGACCACCGGGACCCACCCACCCGCAGCGGGCGGGCCGCCATGGGCCGACCCTCTCTATTGTAATCGAGCGAGAGAGGAGCCCGAGAGGGCGACGAAGGGAACCCTCGCGAACTCGAGCCGCCACCGTCGAGAACGGCGCCGGGGGCGTGGAGGCGTGCCCGGGCCCGATCACCGAACGCGGCGGACCCGGACCCCAACGCCGATCCCGCCTTCGTTCCATTGTAATCACCCGAGAGCGGGCCAAAAACGGGGGCCGAGCCCTCCCAACACCCGCAACCCCCACCCACGAGGCCCGATCCCCTACGATCTTCATAGAGGGCCCCGCAACCGGAAGGAGGACACCGGATCCGCCGCACCGTGAGAACCGAGCGACGACCCGTGGAGGGAGTGAACCCCACCGGGCCGTCCCGACCCACTCACCGGTGACCACGCGGGAAGGGCCCGATCGGCACGGGGAGTGCGGATGACCCCAACCGAACCCCCGGCCCCCGGTCCGCGGCGCGCCGACCGACCCCCGCTCCGGGACCCACCCTGACGGGCCGAGAGGGCGGGAAGGGCCCACGGCACCCTCGAGCCCCC
>NZ_JBMXXF010000012.1:0-4805 GCF_053997775.1 Methanopyrus sp. | reverse complement strand
ATCATCTACCGCGCCACCGAGCAGTGGTTCCTGAAGGTGACCGAGGTCAAGGACGAGATGCTGGACTGGATCGAGCGGGTCGAGTGGATCCCCGAGTGGGCGGGCCACTCGCGGTTCAGGGACTGGGTCGAGAACGCGCGGGACTGGTGCATCTCCCGGCAGCGGTACTGGGGCATCCCGCTGCCCGTCTGGGAGTGCGAGGAGTGCGGACACCTCGAGGTCGTCGGCTCGCTCGACGAGCTGAAGGAGAAGGCCAGGGAGCTGCCCGACGGCGAGCCGGACCTCCACCGGCCCTGGGTCGACCGGGTGATCCTCGAGTGCCCGGAGTGCGGCGGCGAGATGCGGCGCGTGCCGGACGTGCTGGACGTCTGGGTCGACTCCGGCGTCGCCGCCTGGGCCTCCCTGGGGTACCCGAGGCGCCGGGACGAGTTCGAGGAGTGGTTCCTCAAGGAGGGCTCCTGCCGCCCGGAGGACGAGGAGGCGGGCGCTGACTTCATCACCGAGGGTCACGACCAGACCCGCGGCTGGTTCTACTCACAGCTCGGCTGCGGCGTGATCACGTTCGGCGCGTGCCCGTACCGCACCGTCCTCATGCACGGGTTCACGCTGGACGAGGAAGGCCGCAAGATGAGCAAGTCGCTCGGCAACGTGGTCGACCCCATGGACATCGTTGAGGAGTACGGCGCCGACACGCTCCGGTGGTACGTCCTGCGGTCCAACGCCCCGTGGCGCGACATGCACTTCAGCTGGCGGGACGTGCGCGACACGCACCGCGCCCTGAACGTGCTCTGGAACGCCTACCGGTTCACCAAGATGTACTCCGAGCTGGACGGGTTCGACCCGGAGGAGCACCCGCTGGAGGAGCTCGAGGAGCACCTGCAGCCGGAGGACCGGTGGCTCCTGTCCCGGATCCACACCCTCGTCCGCGAGGTAACGGACGCGATGGAACGGTACCACGTGCACGAGGCCGCCCGCGCCCTGTACGAGTTCGTGACCGAGGACCTCAGCCGCTGGTACATCCGACTGGTCCGAGAGCGCGTCTGGCTCGAGCGCGACGACCCACGCAAGCTCGCCGTGTACGCGGTCCTGTACCACGCGTTCGACCGCCTCGTGAGGCTGCTGAACCCGATCGTGCCGCACGTGGCCGAGCACATCTACCGGGACCTACTCCGGGGCGAGGACGACCCGGAGAGCGTCCAGCTCCTCGACTGGCCCGAGCCCGAGGAGGGATGGATCGACGAGGAACTGGAGGAGGCCATGGAGACCGTGCGCGACGCCGCCGAGGCGGCGCTCTCCCTGCGGCAGCGGGCCGGGGTCAAGACCCGGTGGCCGCTGCGGAGGCTGTTCGTGGAGGTGGAGGACCCGGAGCGGCTCGAGGACCTTCGGGACGTGCTGGCCCGGGTGGTCAACGTCAAGGAGGTCGAACTGGGCGAGCGGTTCGAGGAGAAGGTCCCGGTCGCGCGACCCCGACCGGACAAGATCGGGCCCGAGTTCCGAGACCTTGCCGGACGGATCATCCGGCACGTGGAGGAGCACAGCGAGGAAGTCGCCCGGGCGATCCTGGAATCGGGCGAATACCGGACGGAGGTGGACGGGGAAGAGATCGTCCTCACGGAGGAGCACGTGGAGATCGAGGAGCGGCTGCCCGAGGGCTGGGCGTCCGCCGAGTTTGAAGGGGGCCGGGTGTACCTGTACACCGAGATGGACGAGGAGCTGCGCCGGGAGGCGTGGGCGCGGGAGGTCATCCGACGCGTGCAGGAGATGCGCAAGGAGCTGGACCTGGACCTCGAGGAGCGGATCGAGGTGTGGATCGACGGAGACCGGGAGGTCCTGGAGGCCGTGCGGGAGCACCGAGACGAGATCGCGCGAGAGGTGCGCGCCCGGGAGCTCATCCTCGAGGCGCCACCCGAGGACTGCGACCTCGAGCGCGAGTGGGAGGTAGAGGACCGCAGCATCGTGATCGGCCTCCGACGGGGGGCCTAAGCCGTGCGGGTCGACCCCTCCGAGTTCAGGCTGGAGTTCTTCGAGGAGATCGGGTTCGAGCGGAAGCGGTGCCCGAAGTGCGGTGAACACTTCTGGGCCCCGCCCGACGTGGAGGTCTGCAACGAGGCCCCGTGCGTCGAGTACTCCTTCATCGGGAACCCCCCGGCGCGCGCCCGGCTGGACGTCCGGGAGGCGGGTGAGCGGTTCCTTCGGTTCTTCGAGCGGCACGATCACGAGGTCATCGACCGGTACCCGGTCGTGGCCCGCTGGCGCGAGGACATCCACCTGACCATCGCCTCCATCGCCTGCTTCCAGCCCTGGGTGACCTCCGGTGAGGTCCCCCCGCCCGCCAACCCCCTCGTCATCAACCAGCCCTGCATCCGGCTCAACGACATCGATAACGTGGGTCGGACGGGGCGCCACTTCACCCTCTTCCACATGGGCGGCCACCACGCGTTCAACCGCCACCCGCACGACCCGCGGGACGTGTACTGGAAGGAGGAGACCGTCCGCCTGTGCTACGAGTTCACCGTGGAGGAGCTCGGCATCCCGGAGGAGAAGATCGCGTTCAAGGAATCCTGGTGGGAGGGAGGCGGCAACGCCGGTCCCTGCTTCGAGGTCGTGGTCGATGGCCTCGAGCTCGCCACCCTGGTCTTCATGCAGTACGAGCGGGTCGGCGGCGAGTACCGGGAGCTCCCGCAGAGGATCGTGGACACCGGGTACGGGATCGAGCGCTACGCCTGGATCACCACGGGCGAGCCCACGGCCTACGACGCCGTCTTCGGTGACCTGGTGGACCGCGTGGCCTCCGACCTGGGCGTGAAGCCCGACCGCGAGGCCCGCCGCGTCCTCGGAGAGCTGGCCCGCATCGCCGGCCTCTTCGACCTCGAGGGCGAGTCCGACCTGGAACGGCTGCGCGAGCGCGCGGCGCGGCGGCTCGACTTGGACGTGGGGGAGCTACGGCGCATCGCCGAGCCCGTCGAGAGCGTTTACGCCCTGCTGGACCACGCCCGCTGCCTGGCCTTCATGCTCGGGGACGGCGTCGTCCCGTCCAACGCCGGAGAGGGCTACCTGGCCCGACTGGTCCTGAGGCGCGCCCTACGCCTGCTGGAGACGCTCGACGCCGAGCACGAGTACCTCCTGGACCTCGTGGACCTGATGCTCGAAGAGCACGCCGAGGACTACCCGGAGCTGAGGGAACGGTCCGACTACGTGCGGGACTCGATCGAGTGCGAGATCGAACGGTACCGGCGCACGCTGGAGCGCGGCCGAAGGGAGGTCCGCCGGCGGCTCCGCGAGAAGAAAGAGCTCACGTTCGACGACCTGGTGGAACTCTACGACTCGCACGGCGTGCCACCGGAGCTGGTCCGGGAGATCGCGGAGGAGGAGGGCGTCGAGGTCGAGGTACCCGACGACTTCTACTCACGGGTCGCCGAGCGGCACGAGGGCGCGGAGGAAGAGGAGGAGCCCGAGGTCCTGGCCGAGCTCGAGCGGGCGGCCGTCGACCGGGACCTGCCCGAAACGCCACTCAGGTTCTACGAGGACGAGCGGCGCCGCGAGTTCGAGGCCGAGGTGATCGACGTGGTGGAGACCGGGGACGGCGACTGGATCGTCCTCAACGAGACGTACTTCTACCCGGAGGGCGGCGGTCAGGAGGCCGACCGCGGCGCGCTCGAGTGGGACGGCGGCCGGGCCGAGGTCGTCGACGTCCAGAAGGTGCGAGGCGTGGTCTTCCACCGGGTGGAGGGCGACGTGCCCGAGCCGGGGACGAGGGTCAAAGCCCGCATCGACCGCGAGCGGCGCGAGCGGCTCACCCGGCACCACACGGCCACGCACGTCATCCTCGAGGCCGCCCGGCGCGTGCTGGGGGACCACGTCTGGCAGGCCGGGGCGCACAAATCGCCCACGGAGGCCCGACTGGACATCACCCATCACCGACGCGTGACCGACGAGGAGCTCCGGGAGATCGAGCGGCTGGCGAACGAGATCGTCATGCGCGACCTGCCCGTCCGCAAGTCCTTCATGGACCGGAACGAGGCCGAGCGGCGGTACGGGCTCGAGCTCTACCAGGGCGGCGTGGTACCGGGTCGGGAGATCCGGGTCGTCGAGATCGAGGGCTGGAACGTGCAGGCCTGCGCCGGCACGCACTGCGACCGGACCGGCGAGATCGGCCCCATCAAGATCCTGGGCCGGGAGCGGATCCAGGACGGCGTCGAGCGGCTCCGGTTCGCCGCGGGTGAGGCCGCCCTGGAGCGGATCTGGGAGCTGGAGGACACCCTGAGTGAGGCCTGCAGCGTGCTCGACGTCGACCCGAAGAGCCTGCCGAGGACCGTGGAACGGTTCTTCAACGAGTGGAAGGAGCAGCGGAAGCGGATCCGGGAGCTCGAGCAGCGCCTGGTGAAGGCGGAGCTGATGGCCGCCCCCGAGCGCGCCGAGTCGATCGACGGCCTCCGGGTCGCTTACCTGGAGCTGGAGGGTGTGGAGCTCAAACCGGTGGTCAGCACGGTGCAGGAGCTCGTCAAGGAGCACCCGGACCTCGTCATGGTGGTCAAGATCACCTCCGGCGACTCGTGCCAGGTCGTGGTGGGTAGCGGCGAGAACGCGCCCCCGGCCGTAGACCTAATGCGGAGGATCGGGGAGATCGTAAGCGGCGGGGGCGGAGGCGACGAGACGGTGGCCCAGGGCGGCGGGTCGGCCCCGGACAGGCTCACGAGGGAGAAGGCGCTCGAGGTGGTGCGAGAAGCGCTGGAATGAGGAGCACCCCCGGCACCGACCCGGAGCGGGATGACGAGGGTGGTCCTTGCACCCGACCCCTTCAGGGA
>NZ_JBMXXF010000011.1:0-15299 GCF_053997775.1 Methanopyrus sp. | reverse complement strand
ACCGGCCCGCCCTGGCACTAATCCCGGCCCCTCCCCATTGTAATCACCAGGAGGAGGGGGTTGAGGAAGCCGCACGGGCCCCTCACCGTACCACCTTGACCGCGCACGGGTGGGTCCGACGCCCGGTCACCCACCCCCGCCCGGCACCAGCCGCGGTGCTCTCCCATTGTAATCATCGGGAGGAGGGCCCGAAACGTGCTGATACGGGCCCCTCCAGTGATCCCAGCCCCCGCCCTGCGGGGCCTCGATCCTCTGTGATTACAATAGAAAGGGCCGCCCAAACCGGAGGGCCGGGAGGACGGATTCAGTCCTAGCGCGCACCCTCACGGCGTTCCGGGGCTAGTCCACCGTGATTACAATGGAAAGGGGGAGGCAATCCCGGGCCGGGGCGGCCGTCACCCCGACCCCCGGATCCGCTCGATCTCCTCGAGGATCTCGTCCACGGAGAGGTCGACGCCGACCAGGTACCCGCGCCGGTCCAGCTCGCTGAGGATGCGATCCCGCTCCTTCTCGTCGTGCACCACCACGCAGTAGGAGTGCACGTTCTCGGAGATGGCGTACACGCGCTCGAGCGCGCGCCGGAAGCTCGGTTTCCGCTCGAGCCGCTCCACGAAGCGGAGCACCTCTCGCATGTCGGTGATGAGCACCTCGCGGCGGATGGGGGTGCGGAGGGGCGGGGTGTAGTACTCGACGCACTGGACGACGCCCCCGTACCCCACGATGATGGACATGACGTCGCGGATCTCGTCGACCGTGTGGCGGACGGTGATGCGGAGCTGGAGGGGGGAGAGCGCGGCCCGAACGATGTGTCGGGAGGCGCAGTCGTGGATGAAGACGACCTCGTCGGCCCCCGCGCGCCGCAGCAGCCGCTCGCCCTCCCGGGTGTGCGCGACGGCGGTGACGTGGAGGTCGGGGTTGAGGTTCCGGGCGAGCAGCGTGACGAACACGTTCGTGCGGTCGTCGCCCGTGCAGACGACGAGGGCCCGGGCCCGCTCCACGTTCGCCTCCCGCAGCGTCTCCTCCTGGGTCGCGTCCCCCTGGATCGCCGGCAGCCCGCGGACGATGGCCGACTCGCAGGCCTCCCGGTCCCGGTCGATCACCACGACCTCGAACCGGTACCGCTCGGTCGCGAGCCGGGCGACCCGCCGCCCCGTCCTGCCGTACCCGCAAACGATGAGGTGGCCCCTCGCCCGCTGCACGCGCCTCCTCAGCTCGTCCTCCCGGATCGCCATGGAGAGCTCCCCGTGGAGCAGGAGTCGGGCGAGGTCGGCGAGGACGTACGAGGCCAGGCCGATGCCGGAGAACATGAGGACGACGCTGAGGGCGCGGCCGGCCCCGGTGGCCGGGGTCACGTCCCCGTACCCGACCGTGGTGATCGTGGCGGCGGTGAAGTAGAGGGCGGTGAGGAGGGGCCATCGCTCCAGGAGGTGGAAGGCCACCGTGCCTGCGAGGAGGATGACGACCAGGATCAGCAGCGCCCGGCGCACCACGGGCGTCCACAGCGCCCGGAGCACCGACCGTAGGAGCGCGCGCACGGCCGGCTCCCCCGCGGCCCGGTCCCGCCTGATTACAAAGGAAGGGCCGCCCCCACCCGGGGGGCCGGGGAGGGTGGACCGAGAATTGTTACGAGCCTCGTAACGATTTCCGCTGGTGCGGGGGCCGGGATTTGAACCCGGGACGGCCCTACGGCCACGGGATCTTAAGTCCCGCCCCTTCGACCAGGCTCGGGCGCCCCCGCGCGCTCCGATCCGGTGCCGAGTGATCTCGAGTTAAATTGATTGTCGTCGCGAGCGGCCGGCCCGCCCCCCGAGCCGGGTGTGCTCGGCGAGCCGTTCGAGGACGTCCCAGTTCCCGTCGAGCAGCGGGCGGCCGACGGAGACGGCGGTGGCGCCGGCCTCGAACATGCGGTCGACGTCCTCGGGCGTGCGCACGGAGTTGTTACCGATGACCTCGGCGTTCAGGCGGGCGGCCCGGCGGACGTAGCGGAGGTCGTAGGTGGGCTCGCCGGGCTTCATCGCGTCCACGTGGAGGACGTCCACGGGCGCGTCGCGGAGCTCCCGGAGGGCGTCGGGGTAGCCGGGGTGGGGCCCGCGGAGCTTGACGGAGACGCGCACGTCGTGCTCGGCGACGGCCTCGACGAGCTCGGCGAGCCGCTCGGGCTCCTCGAGGAGGGCCTCGCCGGCGCCGGCCTCGACGATCTCGGGCTGTCGGCAGTGGGCGTTCACCTCGAGGACGTCGACGAGTCCGGCGAGGTCGCCGGCGAGCTCGGCGGCCGCGCGGGGGTCGGTGAGCCGGACGTTGACGGCGACGGGGACGCTCACGTCGACGCGGGAGAGCTCGTCGGGGAGGCGCTCGGGCGGTAGGGCGAACTCGGGGCGGCGTCGGGCGACGCGGCGGGAGGCGCGGTAGGTGGGCTCATCGCCGGGGTAGCCGCCGAGGAAGACCATGCCGGCGCCGTGCCGCTCGGCGCGGGCGGCGAACTCGGGGTCGGTGTGGCCGGACATGGGGGCGTTGAAGGCGAGGGTGGGGCAGCCGAGGCGTTCCCAGAGCGTGGGGGCCTCGGGCCGGCAAACGCTCGTCACGGTTCGGCTAACCCTCTTCTCCTCATCGGGCGCCGAGCATCTCGAGGATCTCGGCCCGGATTTTAACGAACTCGGGGTCGGTGCGGTCCCGGGGTCGGGGCAGGTCGACCTCGACGATGTCCACGATCTCGGCGGGGCGTTGGGAGAGGACCATCACGCGGTCGGCGAGGAAGACGGCCTCCTCGACGTTGTGGGTGACGAGAAGGATGGTCTGGCCGGTCTCCTGCCAGATCTTGAGGAGCTCCTCCTGCAGCCTGTTGCGCGTCTGGGCGTCGACGGCAGCGAAGGGCTCGTCCATGAGCAGGATCTTCGGCTCGGCGGCGAGGGCCCGGGCGATGGCGACGCGCTGCCTCATGCCGCCGGAAAGCTGCTTAGGGTACGCGTCCTCGAAGCCCTCAAGGCCGGGGACGACCTCGAGGCACCGGCGGGCGATCCGCTCGGCCTCCTCGCGGTCCTTGCCCCGCATGAGGGGCGGGAACATGACGTTCTCGAGGACGGTCTTCCAGGGGAAGATGGCGTACTCCTGGAAGACCATGGCCCGATCGGGGCCGGGTCCCGTGACCTCCTCCCCGTCCACGAGGACGCGGCCCTCGTCGTAGTCCTCGAGGCCGGCGATGATCCGGAGGAGGGTGGTCTTGCCGCACCCGCTGGGCCCGACGATGGCGAAGAACTCGCCCTTCGCGACCTCGAAGGTGAGCCCGTTGAGGACGAGCAGGTCATCGTAGCTCTTCCTCAGGGCCTCTACCTCCAGGATCACCTCCATCGCATCAGCCTCCCTTCGAGCGCTCTGAAGCCGCGGTCCATGAGGAGGCCGAGCACGCCGATCGTGAGCATGCCGGCGATGACCTCGTCCGTGGCGAGGATGCGCTGAGCCTCGATGATCATGTACCCGAGGCCGGACTTGGCCGCGATCATCTCCGCCGCGACCACGCACATCCAGCCGATGCCGAGCCCCACGCGGAGCCCGGTGAGGATGCTGGGCATCGCGCCCGGGACGAGCACGTGGCGGATGAGCGCCGCGTCGTCCGCGCCCAGGTTGAGCGCCGCCTCGATGTACACGCGGTCGACGTTGCGGATCCCGGAGACGGTGTTCAGGAAGATGGGGAAGAACGCGCCGATGAAGATGATGAAGAAGGCGGCCGGGTCCCCGATCCCGAACCAGAGGATGGCCAGCGGGATCCACGCGATCGGCGGGATCGGTCGGAGGAGCTCGATCACCACGTCCAGCGCGGCCCGCGCCGTGCGGAACGCGCCCACCAGGATGCCCGTACCCACGCCCAGCGCCGCGGCGATGGAGTACCCGACGAGCACGCGGTACAGGCTCGTCGCCGCGTTCCTCAGCACCTCACCGGGCTTGCTCACGAACACCAGGAAGACCCGGGAGGGGGGCGGGAGGAGCACCGGGTTCACGAGGGCCAGCCGGCTCACCAGCTCCCAGACGCCGACGAGGGCCACCGGCACCCCGACCTTCAGCGCCAGCTCAACGCGCCGGTCGCGCTCCCCGAGGATCGCGCGCACCCCCTACGCCAGCTGCCGAAGCAGCTTCAGGTCGATGAAGTCGGACCAGTCCGGCTCCCGCTTAATGTACCCCAGCCGCTTCAGGAACCGGGCGAACATCTTCACGCTGTCCACGTTCACGTCCACGGTGAACTTAATGTGCTTCATGGCCTCCCGCTCCACGTCCGGGGACGTCTTCAGCCACTTCGCCGCGATCCGCGCCGCCTCCTCCGGGTGCTCGTGAATGTACCGCGTCGCCAGCACGTGCGCCCGCAGCACCTTCTTCGCCACGTCCGGGTACCGCCGCATGAAGTCCTTCCGCATGACCAGCACGCAGCACTGATGACCCGGCCAGATCTTACCCGTGTCCATCAACCGCACGCCGAACCCCTTCTTCTCCGCCAGCGTCGGACCCGGCTCCGGCTCGATGAACGCGTCGATCCGCTTGGCCCCCAGCGCGTTCACCGCGTCCGCCGTCTTCATCTCCACGATGTCCACGTCCTTATCCGGGTTCAGCCCCTCCCGCTGCAGCGCGGTCCGCAGCATGCAGTCCTGAATGGAGCCCTTCATCAGCTCCGCCACGCGCTTGCCCTTGAGGTCCCTCAGGCTGCGGATCCTGCCCGCCTCGTCCTTCCGCACGACGATCGCCGAACCCTCCTGGTTCACGCCCGCCACGATCTTGATCGGCACGCCCTTGCAGTACGCCGTGATCGCCGGCACGCAGCCGATGTACGCCACGTCGATCTTACCCGCCGCCAACGCCTGCGTCTCCGGCGGACCCGCCTTGAACTCGTAGACCTCGACCTTTAACCCCTCCCGCTCCAACATCTTCTTCTCCATCGCCACGAACAGCGCCGTGTGGTGGTCACTGGGCTGGTACCCGATCCGGACCACGTTCGCCCGCTGCTGGTAGTAATAGTACCCCAACGAACCCCCGATCGCGGCCACGATCGCCGCGACCACCAGGGCCAGCGTCCTAGCCCTCAAACCTAAGACCCCCCACAGACTGGGCCCAAAGGGCGCGTTAAGGGGGTTTTCGTGTGATTCCTGTGACCATAACCTACCACAACGTGCACAGCCCCAGAAAGGTCGAGGAGATGGCCCGGACCGTGACCGGCCTCGGCGCCCGCCGGCTCGTCATCACCCGCGCCCTCGGCAGCGCCGCCCAGGAGGGGATCCCCGCCGCCCACCGACTCTGCCTCGAACGCGGCACCGAACTCCACGTCTTCCAGGACTTAAAGGAGGCGCTCGAGACCCTCGAACCCGACGTGACCTTCATGGCCGAGGACAAGGAGCACGGCGGCACCGAGCCCCTCGACTTCGACGAGGTCGCCGAGCTCATCGAGCGGGGCAAGGACGTCTGGTTCGTCTTCGGCAGCGCCCGACCCGGCCTCAGCAAGCGCGAACTGGAGCTCGGCGACCGGGCCGTGTACATCGCCACCGAGGGCAACATCGGCGAGATCGGCGCCGTCGCCATCCTCCTCCACGAGCTCCGCAAGCGCCTGGACTAGGGTACCCGCACCACCAGCCGGAACAACGACTCCTCCGGCGAGTACGGCTTCACCTCCCGCCACGACTCCAGCTCCACCCCCTCTCCCAACCGCTCCCGCACCTCCTCAAACGCCTCCCCCACCGACCCCGCGATCCGGTAGTACACGAGCCGCCCGCCCGAGCGCACCACCCGCGCCGCCGCCCGCAGGAAACGGTGCGCGAACTTCGGCGCGTTCATGATCACGTAGTCGAACCGCCCGAGCAACCGCACCACCTCCCCCGCATCCCCCAAAAACGCCCGCGCCGACACCCGATTCAGCTCCAGGTTCTCCAGCAGGTACCGGTACGCGACCGGGTTCAGCTCGCACGCGACCACCCGCACGTCCGGCACGAACCGCTTCAGGATCACCGTGATCGGGCCCACGCCCGCGAACATGTCCAGCACCCGAGACCCCTCCTCCACCACCTCCTCCGCCAGCAATCGCCGCTCCGTCGCCAACCTCGGGTTGAAGTAGCACCGGGACAGATCCACCCGAAACCGGCACCCGTGCTCCCGATGCTCCGTCACCGGCGGCCCCTCACCCGCGATCCGCCGCAGCTTCCGAACCCGGAAGACCCCACGCACCGGCCCCCGCTCGAACACCGCCCGCACCCGCCCGTGCACCTCCATGATCGCCCGACCCACCTCCTCCTCGCGCCCCTCCAACTCCTCCGGCACCTGCACCACCGCCACGTCACCCACCACGTCGTACGGCACCGAACAGGACACTCCCAACCGCTCCTCCAACACCTCCTCCACGCTCCTCGGACCCGAGCAGACCGACTCAAACTCACCCTCACCCGACTCGAACGGAACCCCCTCCCGCTCCAACACCCGCGCCGCCTCCCCCGCGTCCTCCACCGGAAAGAGCACCCGATCCCCCTCCCGACGCACCCTCACGCCCCGCACCAACAACGACTCCCGCGCCAGCGCCCGACGCGCCCGCTCCGCCTCCCGCCTCGGCACCGCCACGTACGGCAGCCTGGGCACGACCCCTCGCCCCTAAATCAACGGAACGAGCGGCAACACCCGCACCCTCGTAACCGACCCACTCCGGGTGACGATCACCAGGTACCCGCTCCGATTCAACCCCACGAACCCGCCGCCCAACCGCGCCAGCTCCACCGTGTACGCCTCACCCGTCCTCGTCGTCACGTACGGACGCACCGAACACGGCCCCCGAACCTCCAGCGCGTCCCCCAGCGCCCGCACCCGGACCGAGCCCAACCGCAGCTCCGACGCCGAGACCCGCTCCGCCCTACCCCGGTACGGCAGCTTCACGATCACCGCCGGATCGTACGCCACCGAGAGCGTGATCTTCCCCCGGTACGGGTTGATCGTCGCCTGCACCGTGGCCCCCGTCGACTGGTACACCCCCGGACTCGACCGCACGATCTCGTGGGGCACGCTCCAGTTCACCACCGTCGACGCCCACCCCACCCCGTACAACCCCGCCAACACCGCCAGAACGACCCGAACCACCCTCACAGCGCCAACGCCCCCAGCGCCGCGATCCCCGCGACCGCCGCCGCGTACGGGCACACCGAGACCACCGCCGGCGGCTCGTACCTGAGCTCCGCCTCACCCGGCACCCTAACCAGCATCTGACCGCACGAGGCCGGCAGCACCGGGCCCGAGCCCGACCGCCACGCCGGGAAGTACTTCACCTTAACGAACACCCACCCCGAACCCCGCACCCTCAACCGCTCCGGACCGCCCACGAACGCCGCCCACGCGGGCCTCGGCCTGCCCGAGTCAAACCCCTTCAGCACCGCGTTCACGAACCTCCGCTCCCGATCCGTCGGCAGCCTCGGCATCCGGTACCCCTTCGTCTGCACCTCCTTGATCAACCGGTGGAACCGCATCGTGAACCGGATCAGATCCACCCCGCAAACCCGCACCATCCCACCGCCCGCGCGCACGTCCCTGAACCACCTCCCATCCACCCGGTACGCCCCACCCAAGTACCGCCTCGAGGGCACGAACGACGGCGGGCGAGAACGCCTCAAGTCCACCCCGAGCGACCGCTCCACCGACCTGAGCACCGGCCCCGGGCACCGCTCCGGAAGGATCAGCAGCACCCTCCGACCCGACCGGGCCAGCTCCACCGCCCTCCGCACGTCCTCCGCCCGCCTCGGCCGCACGATCAGCCGATCGAACGCCGACGCCCCCCTCCAGGTCACGTCCGCGAACACGTACCGCCGACCCGGCGTCGCGACGAAGTTCAGCAGGGTCGTGTAGTACGCGTTCTCCGTCCTCAACCCCAGCCACGGGTCCACCACGCCGATCGGGTGCGGAACGACCGCCGCGGGACCCCCGTGCCCCCGGTACTCGAACACCCGGAACCGGCCGAACCTCGCCCGGTAAACGAACCCCGGCTCGCGCATCAACCGCTTCGCCACCAGCCTCGACTTCGTGACCAGGAACCGGGTGTTCGTCGCCCAGAGCGACGTCCTCACGAAGTTCGGATCGTACACCCAACCCAGCTCCCACTCCCACCGGGCCGCCAGTGAGAAGAACATCGGGTCACCCTGCGAGAACCAGCCCATGATCGTGGGATGACCCGAGTAGATGGGAGAAATCGGCACCGACGCGTCGAACAGGTGCGTGTACGGGTCCGCGTCCACGCGCTCCAGGGCCGAGCGACCGCCCCACTCTCCACCCACCCACCGCCACGCCTTCAGCGCGCTCGGGTACAGCTTGGGCGGCAGCGGCGGCGTGTACGAGAGCGCCCCCACACCGCCCAACCCGATCAGGAACGCCACGGCACCGACCACCGCCCACCGGGACCGAACCAGCTCACGCACGACCGGGGCGGCCGCGATCGACAGCAACAGCGGCAGCAGAACCGTCGTGTACCGCTCGGCCAGCATGTTCCGCCCCAGCGGGATCTTCGACCAGTACCCGAGCACGTACGCCAGGCACACCAGCACCGAAACGACGAGCCAGAACAGCGTGAACCACGCGACCGGGTCCCGACGGCGCAGGCCCAGGACCACCCCGGAAAGCCCCAGCACGCTCACCAACAGCCCCGGCGACCACTTCCCACCCACCGCCAGGTCCTTCACCACGCCCGCGACCGAACCGGGCGGGTACAACCACAGCTCCGAGAGGAACCGCTTGTAGTAGACCGCGCCCGCGTAGTGCGGGAACGCGATCAAACCCGCCACCACGACCGGCGCCACCGAGAGCGCAAGAAACCGCGGCTCCCGCCGCGACGCGTCCACCAACGCCTCAAAGATCCCGCGCGTGAAGATCAACCCGCCCGAGAGCAGCCCACCCAGCGGGTGCGTGTACAGGGCCGGGACCAGGCACGCGGCGCTGAGCGCCAGCCGACGCCGATCCCCACCGCGCAGCCACCGCTCGTACCAGCCCCACGCCAGCAGGCCGAAGCCCAGGGCCAGCACCGTCGGGTACACGCCCTCCCAGTTCAACGCCTTCATCAACCCGCCCGACGTGAGCGCCAGCAGCGCGCAAATCACCGAGACCCAACGCTCGAACCCCCGCGACCGCGCCACCCAGTACACCCCGAACCCCACCGCGAAGGCCGCCAGTACCAGGCACACCAGGAACGACGCCACCGGGTCCCCCACCACCGCGTCCACGCCCGCCCCGATCAGGTACCCCAACGACCCGTAGAACGTCAGGTACGGGAAGCCCGAGTACCACTCCGGGCACCACGCATCCCACCGACCGTGCGCCAGCATCCCGTGCGTGTACCAGATCTTCAACACGTGCGCCCGCGAGTCCCTACTCAAGAGCGGATGACTCAAATTCGCCGCGTTCGCAGCCAGGGCGCCCACCACCAGGACCAGACCGACCCAGACCGCCGACCTCAGGGGGCCTCCCCCCGATGCTCCCGACCCGAGGCACGTACGCCCTCATCTTCCACCTGGACCGACCGCACCGCGTCCGGGTCGGCCGACTGGGCACCATCGAGCTTCAGCCCGGCGACTGGACGTACGTCGGCTCGGCCCGGGGACGGGGCGCGACCGACCTCCGAGGCCGACTCCGACGACACCTCACCACCGCCGAGCGCGGGACCGACCGACCCCACTGGCACATCGACCACCTCCTCGACGCCACCCGACCCCGGATCCGAGGCGCCTGGCTCCTCCCCTACGACGCCGAGTGCCGACTGGCAAGGGCCCTCGCCCAACGCGCCCCCCACGTCCCAGACTTCGGCTGCTCCGACTGCGACTGCGACTCCCACCTCTTCCACGCCGGCCTCCGCGACACCTCCACCGCCCTCAACGACCTCCACGGCGGGATCTTCGTCCCCGAACCCGCCCTCCGCCGCTGGGTCGCTCGGCGATGACCAACCCCCACCTCCGATCCACCCGCACCACCTCGAACCCCACCTCCACCAGCCGCCTCGCCACCCCCCTGATTATGTCTTTGCCCCGGTAACGACTCCCCGGCGCCCCCACGTAATGCACCAACCGCGCCCCCGGCCGCATCACCCGGAACAACGCCCGATAAAACCCCCGCGAGTACAACTCCCCCGCCCGCGCCAACCGCGGCGGATCGTGCACCACCGCATCGAACTCGCACCGCCCCAACTCCGGCACCACCTCCTCCGCCCGACCCACCAACACCCGCACCTCCCGCAACCCCTCCGACCACGGATTCGCCCGACTCAACTCCAACACGCACCGATCCTTCTCCACCGACACCACCTCCGCCCCCCGCTCCACCGCCCGAACCGCCGTGTACCCCAACCCCGTGCACACGTCCAGCACCCGATCCCCCCGCCCCACCCGCGCGTACCGCACCTTCACCCCCGCATCCGTCCACGGATCCGTCCACTTCGTCCGATGCATCCGAATCCCATCGATCTCCACCGTCGGCGCCTCACCCGGCCTCACCGGAAGCAGCTTGTAGTAATGCCCCGCCCGAATCTCCAGCCGGAAGACGCCCTCATTCGAGAGCCCGTACGCACCCTCCCACCCCACCATCCGCTCCAACTCCTCCCGAGACACCCACACCCCACGCACCTGAACCCCATCCCTCTCCACCGAGACCAACCCCTCATCCCGACCCAGATCCAACGGAACCCGAACCCGGCCCTCCCCCGACTCAACCGCCTCCAACAACCGCCCCGCCTCAAAGTGCGAGAGCACGCACCTGAACCCGGCGGGCCGCCACCGAAACTCCTCCACGACCCCTCACACCCGCGAGAGCGAAAGCCCCTCCAACGCCTCCTCCGCCAACGGCCTCAACCGACCCGCCCGCAGATCCTCCCGCAACCCCTCCAACCCCCGCTCCGCCACCACGACCGCGACCACCGGAACCCCCTCACTCGCGTACATCAACCCCAGATCCTCCACGTCCACCACCAACGTCCCATCCCGCAACACCCCGGAACCCACCCGACCGAACTCCCGAGGCCCCGTCGACGGCGAGTACAGCCGACGACCCACCACCAACACGTCCGCCAACCGCGCCGCCTCCACCGTCCGCGGATGATCCCCCGTGTTCACCCCCAACACCACCGTCGCGTCCGAATCCACCCCCCGCACCTCCGGCGGCACGTTCACCACCGACGCGACCACCCAACCCTCCCCCGCCCCCTCCAACAACTCCAGAAACCGCTCCCACGCCGACTCATCCCGCAACCGACCATCGTACGTGAGCGCCTCATCCTCCCGCTCAAACCGAGAAAAGCACCTCACCTCCACCTCCACCCGCGGAGACAACCGCCGAATCACCCGCCTCGCAAACTCCGCGTGACTCCGCGAGATCACGTCCACGTACACCAACCGCTCGAACATACCGAACTACCCCAACAACACCCGCAGCTTCGACACCGCCTCCACCGCACTACCACCCAACACCCGAATCATCGGCTCCTTCCCCACACCCCCCTCATCCCAAATCACGTCCGGGGTCTCACCCGCCCGCTCAAACGCCACCCGCGTCCCCCACTCCATCGTCGACTCCACCTCCTCCGGCTCCTCCGACCGATCAAAACTCGCCACCACAAGCCCCAACTCCCGCGCCCGCTCCACCCACTCCTCCTCAAACCTGGCGTTCACCGCCGCCCGCACCGACGAATCCAACCGATGCGCCGTCAACGCCACCGTCCCCACGTGCTTCGAACCACCGGGCACCGGCCGACCCACCACCCGCACCCGACCCCCCTCCAAGACCACCCGACCCGAGAGACCCACCACCCCCTCCAACCCACGCCCCGGATCGAACACCTCCGCCACGTTCATCCCCACCTGCGGCACCGCCCGCGCAAAGACCGGATCCGACTCCAGCATCTCCAACGCCCTCAGCACGTTCCGCACCGCCCGACCGAACGCCGCCAGCTCACGCACCCTCGCACCCGGCGAGACCACCCGACCCACCGGCAGCTCGAACGCACCCCTCACCGCCCACCGAGCGAACCGCACCGCCCGCTCCACCGCCCCCTCCAACCCCACCCCACGCCACAGGTAACACGCCAACGCCGTCGAGACCACGCACCCCGACCCATGCGCCCCCTCACCCCCCGGCAACTCCCACGCGACCGCCTCACCCTCCGCCGGCACCCACACATCACACCGATCCACCAAATGCCCACCCGTGACCAACACCCCCTCCCAATCAAACGACTCCAACAACTCCCGCGCCGCCACCTCCGCCTCCACCACCGACCGCACCCGACGACCCACCCACTCCCCCAACTCCCGCGCGTTCGGCGTGACCACGTCCACCACCCCACCGAACACCTCCAACGCCCAACCCGGATCCACCTCCGACAGCTCACCACCCCCCTCAGCCTCAAAGACCGGATCCCACACCACCCGCAACCCCTCCAACCGCTCCGCCAACTCCTCGAACATCCACCCCCGCGGCACCGCCCCCACCTTCGCCACCTCACACCACCCCACGTACTCCCTCAAACACCGCCGAAACAGGCCACGATCCACCGGACGAACCTCCTCCACGCCCCCCACCTGCACCGAAAGCAGCGTGACCACCGAAACGTGCGGCACACCCAACGCCTCCGCCGTCGCCATGTCCGCCCGCAAACCCGCCCCCGTAGGATCATGACCGGAGACCAGGAGAAGCAGGGCGAACAAACCCCCTACGTGACCACCTCCCGCAACATCCCCCGCTCCCGCGCCTCCCGAACCTCCCGCGCGATCCGCCGCCCCATCGTGAACACCTCACCGAACTTCAGGAACGCGTACGGCAGGAACGTAACGTTCGTACCCCCGTCAATCCGCGCCGACAGCTCGAACACGTAGAACTCCAGATCCTCCGTGCACAACGTCTGCAGGCAGAACGGCCCGATCAACCCCGGCTCCCGAACCTCCTCCGACGCCTCCACCACCCTATCACCCATCTCGTACAGCTGCACCAGCAACGACTCCCGCACCACCACCGGCACGTTCCCCGAGATCACGAACGACGGCTCCAAGTCCACCTCCAACTGATCCCGCGCCGGCATCCGCACCAACCCATCGATGTTCGTCTCGTACCGCCGATCCATCCCCAACACCTCCACCGTGTCCTCCACGACCGACCGGAAGTAATGCACGCAGAAGTTCGTCCCCACCACGTACTCCTCAATGTGCGCCCGCTCCACGTCCCCCTCGTCCAAGTACCCCCGCTCGATCATCCGCTCCACCTTCTCCTCGAACTCCTCCGGACTCGAGCAGATGAAGTACCCCCGACCACCCCTCGCCCCCGGGAACTTCACGATCACCGGCCGATCGATCTCCTCCGGCGACTCGAACACCTTCGGCACCCGCACCCCCGCCCGCTCCAACAACTCCCGCTCCAACTCCCGCTCACTCTCCCACCGCAACAACCACCGGTTCCCAAAGATCGGCACACAGAACTCCCGCTCAATCCGATCCAACCCCACGTACGCCACGAACGACCCGTGCGGCACCACGATCGCGTTCAACTCCCGCAACCGCTCCTGCACCTCCTCCTCCACCATCTCCTCGAACGACCCCACCACGATAACCTCATCCGCCACCCCCAACCGCTCGTACGGCGCCGTCCGACCCTCCTCACAGACCACCACCGACCGGAACCCCTCCTCCTTCGCCCCCCGCAGAATGTGCAGCGCCGTGTGACTCCCCAGCGTCGCGATCGACAGATCCCCCTCATCGTACTCCGACAACACCTCCCACACCTCCTCCCGCGAGACCAAGGCACCACACCCCCTACGCCCACCCAACCTCCAACCTTTCAGCCGAGCCCCCCACCCCCAGCGTCAACTCACCAAGACACCACCGACCGCGCCAACCGAGCCACCTCCCCCTCCCCCAACACCGCCACATCCACCAAATCCTCCGGCACGTCCACGTCCGCAAAGAACCCCAACGACCGCACCACCCGCACCTCCAACCCCCGCGCCCGCGCCCGCTCCAAATTCCTCGGAAAACTCACCCCACCGAACACCGGCCGAAACCGCACCCCCTCCCGCACAAACACCCCCGACGTCCCACCCCGCCGCGCCGGACACAACACCACATCCGCCCCCTCCAACGCCTCCAACACCCGCTTCACATCCTCCTCCGACAACAACGGCAAATCCGACATCACCACCCCAAACCGCTCCCCCCACGGCAACGGCAACTCATTCAACCCCGCCCCACTGCACCGCACCGACGCCCCACGCACCTCCAACCCCTCATCCGGAGTCACCACCTCCACCTCACCAAACCCCGAAAGCACCCTTACCACCCGCCGTAACATCGCCAACGCAAACCGCTCCCGCAACTCCTCATCCATACACGACGACAACCGCGTCTTCCGCTCCCCCCGATCCGCAAACGGCACCACAAACCTCACGACCGCAACCCCCCCAACGCCTCCTGAACCTCCTCCCACACCTCCACAAACTCCTCCACACCCCGCACCTCACCCACACTCACCTCCACCCCACACACCCGCTCCAACGCACCCAACCACGCACCACCCGCCCAAGACAACACCCGACGCGCCACCCAACACCCCACCTCCAACGACCCACCACCCAACACCCGCTCCCGAAACCCACGCCACGACCCCTCCCCCTTACACCACACCGGCACCGCCGGCAACAACGACTTAGCGTTCAACGAACCCACACACCGAATCAACCTCTTCAAATCATACATCGACTCATCCAACAACCCCCCAACCTCACCCCCAACAAACCCCTCACGAGCCAACCACACCAACCCACGACCCAACCCACCCACCAACTCCTCCACCCCCACACCACGCCCCAAATGATCCCTCCACCTCAACCTACTCCTAATCGACTCAAAGAAATAACGAACATGAAAACCCTTCGAACCAGAAAAATTCACCACATCCGGCACCGGCAAACCCACCACCCTACGCAACTCCTCACACACCCGCACCACACCCTTCAACAACCTCCCCAACTCCCGCAGAAACCCCTCCGCCTCCCCCGGCAACTCCGCATCCACGTCCAACACCAGATCCCAACCCACCAACCCCTCCCACCGCGTCGGCTCCTCGAACCGACCCACCGAATGATACAGCTCCACGAACCCACTCACCTCATCCCACCTCCTCTTCCGCACGAAGACCAGCTCACCACCCCGCTCCACCGTGAACGCCCACTCCCGCCGCTCCGGCTCCCGCACGAAACGACCGAACGCGCCCTCCGGCAGCCGCTCGTAGAACTCCGCCGCGAACCCGCTCACACCCACGACCAACCCGCCCCA
>NZ_JBMXXF010000010.1:0-69274 GCF_053997775.1 Methanopyrus sp. | reverse complement strand
GTCGAAGCGGGAGAGGAGGGCGGGGTCGAGGTTGATCTCCTCGATGGGGTGGTCGCCCTGCCAGCGGCCGGCCTCGGGGTTGGCGGCGGCGAGGACGGCGCAGCGCGCGTTCAGCGTGGCCGTGATCCCCGCCTTCGCCACGCTCACCTTCCCCGACTCCATCGCCTCCAGGAGCGCGTTCAGGTCGCTCTTGGTGGCCTTGTCGAGCTCGTCGATGGCGATGATCCCGCCATCGGCCATCACGACCGCGCCCGCCTCAAGGGCCCAGCCGTCCTCCGTGCGCTCGGCGGCCGCGGTGAGGCCGGGCCCGGTCACGTGCTGGGCGCTCACGTACACGCCCTTGGGTGCCACCCGTTCGGTCACGTGCTGGAGGATCTGCGACTTGGCGGTGGCGGGGTCTCCCACGATGAGGACGTGGATGCGCTCGCGCATGTGGGACTCCTCGACGCAGGAGAAGAGCTGGAGGGCGACCGCCCGCTTGATGGCCTCGTGACCGTGGATGTGCGGGGCGACCGCCCTCGCGAGCTCGTCGATCGGTGACGACTGGGCGAACTCCTGGAACTCCAGGAGCTCCTTCCGGCCGAAGCTCACGTCCTCCGGGAAGTGGAGGGATTCGGACTTCTCCACGCCGTGCGCCTCAAGCACGATCTCCCCGGTGTCGCCGGGCCTCGGTCGACCGCGCCCGAGGCGGATCCGTGGGATCCCGGTGATCTTGACCCGGTCGCCCGGCTTGATCCGGTTGATGTGATCGTACCGCAGCTCGACCTCCACGGTCGCCGGCTGCTCCGTCCCCTCGACCTTCTCGGGGGGCTCCTGCAGGATGGCCTCCTGGTAATCCGTGTAAAACAGCTCGTCCGGATCGACGGCCGAGCCGCACTTGGGGCAGCGGACGTCGGGCCGGTAGTCCCGCTTGCCCACCTCGAACTCGTGCTTGCAGTGGGGGCACCGGGCCACGACCCGCGTCACCTCGGCCGCGACGTTGTCCACCCGCCGCACGATCCCCTCGATCGTGACCAGCTGGTCCTTGAACTCGACGCTGAGGTCGCGGGCCCTGAGCTCGATGGGTGAGGAGCGGAACTCCACCCAGACGCCGTCGACCTCGGGCCGGTCGCGCTCGATGAGCCGCATCGCCTCCTCCCGGGCGATCCGGACGGCGTCCCGGACGTTCTTGGCCGCGTCCATGGCGACCTCCGGCTCGTCCAGCTCCCCGAGGTCGACGACGACCGTCCTCCAGCGCGGGTACTCGTCGATCACGCGCTCCACGGAGTCCAGGAACGCGTCGGACTCGCGCAGGAACGAGCGGAACTCCTCCTCGTACTCCACCGTCTCGGCTCCCCTCTCGGCGGTTTCAGTAGGGCGGTAGCGTCCCGGAGATCCACCGGGCCGCGTTCAGGGCCCCGCCGACCGCCAGCGAGACCCCCATTACCAGGTCGATGATCAGGTGCTTCACGACTAGGAAGGCGCGGAGGAGGCCGGCGGGTCCGGCGCTGGTGACGTACCAGGAGAGCACCCAGGCGAGCCTCAGGATTGAGTGCCCCGCGACGCCCAGTTGGGGGATCGAGCACGCTAGGAGCATCCAGGTCGCGTACCACCCGCACAGGCTCAGCGTCATGCAGGCCAGGGAGATGAAGACGACCAGGGCGGTCAGGATTCGAGGCGGCCGGTTCAGGGCGCGCAGGACCTCATACAGCAGGACCGTACCCAGTAGCGCGGCCGTGAGCGCGAGCTCGGCGCACTCCACCGGGAGCATCGGCGGTCACCCGGGGAGGAAAACGACGGACGCGTACCCCACCACCTGCGCCCGGTCCCCGGTCACGTCGCCGCTCGTGGCGTACTTGAGCAGCTCGCCCCGCCGGGCCCCCAGGAGCCGGGTCGCGACGATGGTGGCGGCCGTTGGCCCCACCCCGCACATGCTGACGTTGTACCGCTCCACCACCTCGATCATCCCACGCTCGTCCATCTCCACGATCCGCTCGAGCACCTTCCGGTCCTTCTCCTGGGCCACGTCGTGGGGCTCGTAGTGCGTCAGGTCGGTGCTCGCGAGCACCACCACGTTTCTGCCCAACCGCTCGGCCACCTTCGCGATCGACTCGCCCACCTCACGCGCCGTCCTCAGGTCGTGCATCGCCATGCACACGGGCACGAACCGGAACGCGTCCCCGTACAGGTACTGTAGGAAGGGCAGCTGGACCTCGATGGAGTGCTCCTGCGCGTGCGCCTCCAGGTTGTCGTCCACCACCCCGCACGCCTCCACCAGCGCCCGCGCGAACTCCGCGTCGATCTCGACGGAGCCCAGTGGGGTCCTCCACCGGCCCGAGGTCATCGTGGCCACGGCGGTGCCCAGCCCGGTGTGATTGGGACCGAGGATGACCACGGTCTCGGGCGTACCGGACTCCGCCAGCGCCCGGTAGGTGTGCGCCGCCACGGGGCCGGAGAACTGGTAACCGGCGTGCGGCACCACGCCCCCGGGGATCCCGCAGGGTCCGGACGAGACCTCCGGCACGTCCCCCGGGCCCAGGTCGTGTCGAAAGCACCACTCGATGGTGCGCCTCAGCTCCTCGGGGTCGGAGGGGTAGAATTGACCCGCAACCGCGGGGGATCGAACCAGGGTCAAGCCCGTCACCCTCGGTACTCCCTGTTGTCCGGGTCGTAGTACCGCTCCAAGTAGTACCCGAACTCCCGACGCTCCACGATGCTCCGGACTCCCTCCCTCTTAATCTTGCTCTCCAGGTCCCGGGCCCGTTCCTCGTCCAGCTCGCCCCGCCTGAGCAGGTACCGGATCACCTCCAGCGCCTCCTCGTCCGTCTCGCACCGGGCCAGGTAATCCTCCACCCGGGGTTCGTACCCGCGGAGGGGGTCCTTGGACACGTGAAGGTCCCCCGGGAGAGGCTCTTCAGGTGGCTGGAAAGGGAGGACGAGAGGGCCCGCCGTGCGGCCGCCCGGTACCGGGACTGGGCCGAGGGGCTGCGGCGGTTTGAGGTTTTTCAGTACGTTAAAAAGCGCACGGGGGGACTCGGGCACGGGGAGGGGCGCTTCGAGGCTGGCAAGATGGGCGTCAAGGGGTACGTGATCGCGTGGCCCGAGCGGGCCCGGGGCGCCGTGCTGGAGATCGGCACCGGACTGGGTCGAACGGCGTGGGCCCTCCTCGAGTGGGGGCGACCGAGGCTGCTCGTCTCGATCGAAGTCGACCCCAGGATGCTGGCCATCGCCCTGTACCGAAACCCGGTTCGGGAGTTCTCCGAGGCGCTGCGCGACGAGCGGGTGAGGCTGGTGCTGGGGGACGCGCGCCGGGTGGTCCCGAGGCTACCGAGGGGAGCGTTCGATCACGCCGTGCACGACGGGGGTCCCTGCCCCCGACGCAACCCATCCCTGTTCTCGGAGGGGTTCCTAAGGGAGCTGGCGGGGAGGCTCAGGAGGGGAGGTACCGCGTCGGTCTTCGCCGGGCGGGATCCGGGGTGGCAGGATCGGCTGTACGAGGCGTTGAACGGGTTGTTCGAGAGGGTGTGGTCGGAGCGGTTTCCGGACACGCCGACCCTGGTCCTGCGGTGTGAGGGGAGGCGTTAGTCCCCGCCGGGCTCGCCCAGCCGTTCCCGCAGCAGCCGCATGGTCACCTCCGGGTCGGCCTGACCGCGGGTCTTCCTCATGACCTGGCCCATCAGGTAGTGGATGGCCTCCTCCTTGCCGGACTTGTAGTCCTCCACCGCCTGGGGGTTCTCCTCCAGGACCTCCTCCACCACCTCGGCCAGCCGGTCCTCGTCGCTGACCTTGAGGAGTCCCTCCTCCTCGATCACCTCGACCGGGCTCTTGTCGGAGTCCACGGCCTCCCAGAGCGCGTTGAGCGCGTTCTGCCGCGTGATCTTACCGTCCCGGACCAGTCGCATCAGCTCGATCAGCTCCTCCGGCTCGATCCGGGCCTCTCGGAAGGACAGCTCCTTCTTGTTGAGCACTTTCTTCAGCTCCTTGCGCACCCACTGGTCGATGAACTCGATCTCCCAGTCGTCCGGGGCCTTCTCCGCCACCTCCTCGAAGAAGTCGGCCCACTCCCGCTCGGTGACCAGGGCCTCCGCCGCCTCCTTGGAGATCCCGTACTCCTCCACCAGCCGCTCCGCGCGTTTGTGCGGCGGCTCCGGCGCCCGGGCCACCGCCTCCTCCCACATGTCCTCGGTGATCTCGAACGGGGGCAGGTCCGGGTCCGGGATGTACCGGTAGTCCTCCGCCGTCTCCTTGGCCCGCATCGGGACGGTCGTGCCCTGGTCCTCCCGGAAGGCCCGGGTCTCCCGGCGCACCTCCCGCCCGTGCCTCATCAGGTTCCGCTGGCGCTGGATCTCGAACTTGAGCGCGCGGTACACGCCCTTGATCGAGTTGATGTTCTTGATCTCGACCCGGGCGCCCCCCTCCACCGACACGTTGGCGTCGACCCGGATGCCGCCGTCCTCCCGGACCTTACCCGAGTAGCGCAGCACCTGCAGCAGCCGCCGGAGGAAGTCGCGCGCCTCCTCCGGGGACCTCATGTCCGGCTCCGTGACGATCTCGATGAGCGGGACGCCGCTGCGGTTGTAATCCACCCGGCCCGTGGACGGGTCCCAGCGCCCTGGGTCCTCCTCCACGTGGATCTCGCGGATCCGGACCCCGTCCAGCTCCCCGTTCACCGCGATCGGGGTGCTGGTTCGCTGATACCCGGAGGGCAGGTCCGGGTAATCGTAGTGTTTCCGCTGGAAGTACAGCCGTTTCCCGATCACCGGCTCGCAGCCGAGCATGTGCGCGATCTCCAGCGCGATGAGCAGGGCCTCGCGGTTGGGCGGCAGGGGTTTGGCGCCCGGCATCCCGGTGCAGATGGGGCAGGTGTTCTCGTTGGGTTCCGCGTCCTCGTAGTCCGCGGGGCACCGACAGAACAGCTTGCTCTCGGTGTCCAGCTGCACGTGCACCTCGAAGCCGATCCTCACCCCGGGCACGGACCGGGCCCCGAGGTGGGGGAGCTGGTCACCGACTTATGGGTAGCGGAGAGTTCAGCCCCTCGCGCAGCGCCAGCGTCCGGAAGAGCGCCGCGGTGACCAGGGCCTTCTCTGAGAGGTGGCGGGTCTTGGGCGGGTTGGGCACGGTGAAGCAGAACCGTCGGTGATCGGTCAGCGCGCCCGGTACCAGGTTGATCTCCCTGGGGGCCGGGACGTCCTTGGGCCACGGGATCCGGACGGAGACCGGTATGCACTCCAGGTCCTCCTCGGACCGCCGGACCAGGAGCGACGCGTACGCGGCGTCACGCTTCCGGTGCTTGAACTTCCGGCTCGTCAGCAGGTTGGCCTCGGCCACGGGGACGTTCAGCACGAGCTCCCGAAGCTCCACGTCGTCCTCCGTCAGCGGGTCGAGCTCCAGGGCGCCGAAGTACCACTTGTCCTCCCGCCGGGGCCGTCGTCCCCACCGCGGTTCGTAGAACCGCTCCAGGAGCCGCGGTAGCAGGTACACCCGGTACGGTGACCCCACCGTCCCCACCCCGCGCCGCTCGAGGTCGCTGGCGGTTTGCAGGCCACCCCGAAGTCGTTTACCGTACAAACGTAACTAAACCCGGCCGAACGTCACGAGGTTACGCGTTTCGGCGTCCGGACTGTGTACGCTGATGGTTAACTCATCCCCACGCGGCACCGCACCAGCGCGTGCGGCGCCCCCGTGGATCCGATCCGACGCACCTCCCGCGAGGCCTCCAGAAGATCGGTCAGCGCGTTCCCGCGGAGCGAGCAGGGCTTCACGCGGCGCCCCTCGGGGTCCTCCACCCACAGCCCCGTGACGGAGAAACGGCCGCTCACGTGGCTGGCCGTGTGCGCTCCCATCACCCTCCTCACCAACAGGTCCGCCTCCTCGAGCAGCCCCTCCCGGCTCGATTCGCCGCGAACGATCACGTTCCCGGGGCACGGTTCCGGGCGCCGGCTCCCCAGCCCGCTGCCGGTGGGTTCGAGCCCCAGCCTCTCGGACGAGTAGAGGTCGGTGTAGAGGCCTCGGAGCCGGCCCTCCGACACCAGCTCCACCCGGCTGGGGCCGACGCCCTCGTCGTCGAACCGGTAGGAGCCGGGCCACCAGTCCCGGAGGGGGTCGTTGAGCACGGTGACGCCCGCCTCGATCGCCCGGTTCCCGAGGTCCCGCCGCTCGAAGGCGCTGGTTCCCTTGGCGACCTCCAGCCCGGACAGGGCCGGCACCAGCGTGTGGTTGAGCAGGTCACTCAGCGCCACCGGGTCGAACGCGACGAGGGCCCTCCCCTCCGGCGGGCTCACCTCCGGCGACCTGGAGGCCATCGTTGCGGCCTCCTCGGTGAGCGACTCCGCGTCCAGGTCCCGCGGCCTCACGGCGGCGTCCCAGGCGAACCCGGAGAACTCCCCGATCACGTCCACGGACAGGGACACCGTGGACTCCCGCCGCTCCACCCAGTCCTGGCCGGGGACCCGGATCCTCACGCGCCGGAGCGTGCCCGTGAGGGAGACCGCGGAGAGGGTGACGTCCTCCGGCACCGTCGCCTCCACGGTCTCCAGCAGCTCCCGCAGCCGCTCCGGGTCGGTCGCCTCGTCGTGGTGGGCGCGGACGTCCTCGGGTCGCACTCGGTCCGGGTACGTGACCGGGCGCCCCGCCCCGAGCCCCGCGGATCGGCGCGCGAGCTCGATCAGCTCGTCGTACCCGTCCCGGCCGGTGGACGCCGCCACCCCGAGTCCCTCGTCCGTCACGACGCGGGCGACCCGGGTGACGGTCTCGGAGCGGCTGACGCGGTCGCCCGACTCTCGCAGCCGCTCCAGCTCGATCCTCTCGGACCGCACCTCGAGCAGCAGGGCGCGGCCCGGCTCGAGGTCCGCGAGCGGGTCGGTCATCCCGATCACCCCGATCTCAGGTTGAACGGCCCCTCGATGAGCGCGTGCGGGCCTCCGTCGGACACGGGGACCAGCTGGCCGCCCTTGCCGCAGTACCCGGCGTGCAGGCGCCGCTCCCTGGAGAGCAGGAGGACGCCGCGGAGGAGTCGCAGCGTGTGCCCGGTGAGCCCGACGTCGCGCACGGGGCGGGCCGGCTCGCCGTCCTCCAGAACGTAGCCCATCTTGGCCGAGAACTGGAAGTGACCCGTGGTCGTGTCCGTCTGGCCGCCCTTGGAGCCCAGCAGGTAGACGGACCCGTCCCCCGCCTCCTCGAACAGCTCCTCCCGGTCCGCGTCCCCGGGCTCCACGTACGTCACGCTCATCCGCACCTGCACGTGGTCGCCCAGGGTCTCGGCCCGGCCGTTCCCGGTCGGGGGCGCGTCCAGCTCCGCCGCCGTGGTCAGGTCGGTCAGGTAGGCTCGGAGCACCCCGTCCTCCACGAGGACGGTGCGGCGGGCATCGACCCCCTCGTCGTCGAACGGGTAGGCCCCGAAGGGTCCGGGCTCGGTGGGGTCGTCCACGATCGTGACGGCCTCGGATGCGACCCGCTCCCCGAGCCTGCCCCGCAGGATGGACTCGCTGCGGGCGACGAGGTCGCCCTCGGTGGCGTGTCCGAACGCCTCGTGCACGAGGACGCCGAGGAGCTCGGGGTCGAGCACCGCGCGCTCGACTCGGTCCGGCCCGGGCTCGGCCCTCAGCAGGTCGCGCAGCCGTCGGGAGGCGCGGTCGAGGAGGGTCTCGGCGCGCTCCAGGAACCGCTCCGGGCCCGCGGCGGTGGCCCCCTCCCGCTCGTGGTACTCCTCCCGCCCGTGCTCGCCCCGGTCGCTGACGCGGACGCCGAAGGAGGTCTGGTGCAGCCGGGCCTCCACCTCGGTCCCCCAGGTGGTCAGGATCCGGTACCGGAGGGCGAGGGAGACGCAGCGGACCTCGCAGTCGTGGGGGGCGTCCCTGGAGAGGTCCAGGGCGAGCTCGGTCACCTCGTCCAGAGCGTCGAGGGGGTGGGTGCGGCCGGTCCAGTCGTGCCGCCCGGTCGCGGCGGGGGGCTCGTCGGGGAGGTCGGCGGTCCCGCGGCCCGGGACGCGGACGGCGGTCTTAAAGGGGTCCCGCCCGTCGGGTTGGTCGGCGTGGACCACGCGCCAGCTCCCGTCCTTTAGGAGCCTTAGCGCGGCGCCGCGGTGCCGCTCCGGGTCCGCCAGTCGCAGCTCGCCGTTCACGGCCTCAACCTCGATGCGGTCGGCCCGGAGCTCGTAGGCGATCGCTGCGTCCGCGTGCTCCTCCGCTCGGTTCAGGAGTCGTTCCGCGTCCACGGGGGTGCCCCCGGTGGAGCGGTACGTGCGGATCGTGGAGGGGATCCTGGCGTATCAGTTCGGGAGGGCCGCGGCGCGGGCGATGCTGGATGGGGAGGTAGAGGTGAGGGTGCGTCGGGGTCGGCCTCGTGAAATTTTCGTGGACGGGAGGCGCCTGTGCACGATCCGGGCGTCGGACGGGTTGGCGTCGTTGGCGCCCGAGGGGGCGCGTCGGCTGCACGAGGTGACGGAGTTTCCGGAGCACCGGGTGGTGTGCTCCGAGGAGTGGGCGGACGCGGTTCGGCGGGGTCGGGACCTGTTCTGCGAGTACGCGGTGGAGGGGTGGGAGGAGCTGCGGCCCGGGGACGAGTGCCTGGTCGTGACGGAGGATGACGAGCTGCTGGCCGTGGGGCGGGCGCGCCTCTCCGGGTGGGAGGTGCGGTACTTCGAGGATGGGGTGGCCGTGCGGGTCCGGCGCGGGCTGGGCTGAGTGGTTTTTTAGGCACGGGATCGTTGGGTACGGGGGCGTCGCGCTTGTTCCCGGGAGGGAAGATCGATCCCCGGAAGCTTCAGCGGTTGATGCGGGAGATGCAGGAGGCGATGGAGCAGGAGGAGGTGAAGGTCGAACGGGTCGTCATGGAGCTGAAGGATGGTTCGAGGCTGGTCTTCGAGAGGCCTCAGGTGGTCCGGATGAGGCTGATGGGGCAGGAGTTCTACCAGGTGGCCGGGAAGGCCCGCCGCGAGGAGCCTGAGGAGTCGAAGGAGGAGCCGCCGTTCACGGAGGAGGACGTCAAGCTGGTCGCGGAGCGCGCCGGCGTGTCGGAGGAGGAGGCGCGGAGGGCGCTGGAGGAGACGGGCGGGGACCTGGCGGAGGCCATCATGCGGCTGCAGGAGGACTGACCGTGCCGCTTTTAACGGTCGGGGGCGGCCACCCGCCCGACCGGGGGTGCGCTGGTTGTCCGAGGAGGGTGAGAAGATCACCGTAAGCGTGATCAAGGCGGACGTGGGCGGCTTCCCGGGTCACTCGGAGGCGCACCCGGACCTGCTGGAGGCGTGCGAGGGCGTGCTGGAGGAGGCGAAGGACGAGATCCTGATCGACTACTACGTGACCCGGTGCGGCGACGACATCGACCTGATCATGACCCACACGCGCGGGGTTGACGACGAGAAGGTGCACGAGCTGGCGTGGAACGCGTTCCAGGAGGCGACGGAGGTCGCCAAGGACCTGAAGCTGTACGGTGCCGGTCAGGACCTGCTGTCCGACGCGTTCAGCGGGAACGTGCGCGGGCTGGGTCCGGGCGCGGCCGAGATGGAGCTCCTGGAGCGGCCCAGCGAGCCGATCGTCGTGTTCTGCTGCGACAAGACGGAGCCGAGCGCGTTCAACCTGCCGCTGTTCCGCATCTTCGCGGACCCGAACAACACGGCCGGCCTGGTGCTGGATCCGAGCATGCACGACGGGTTCGAGTTCGAGGTGCACGACGTGATCGACCAGAAGAAGGTGATCCTGCGGTGCCCGGAGGAGATGTACGACCTGCTCGCCCTGATCGGGCAGACCCAGCGTTACGCGATCAAGCGGGTGTACAAGAAGGGTGACGGGCCCGAGGAGGAGCGGATCGCCGCGGTGACCAGCACCGAGCGGCTCAACCTGATCGCGGGCGAGTACGTGGGGAAGGACGACCCGGTCGCGATCGTCCGCTGCCAGAGCGGGTTCCCGGCGCTCGGTGAGGTGCTGGAGCCGTTCGCCCTGCCGCACCTGGTGGCCGGGTGGATGCGCGGCAGTCACAACGGCCCGCTGATGCCGGTCTCCGAGGACGACGCGCACCCGACCCGGTTCGACGGGCCCCCAAGGATCATGGCCTTGGGTTTCCAGCTGCGCAACGGCGAGCTGATCGGGCCGCAGGACCTCTTCGACGATCCCGCCTTCGACCGGGCCCGGAGGCTGGCGAACGAGATCGCCGACTACATCCGCAGCCACGGTCCGTTCCAGCCGCACCTGCTGTCCGAGGAGGAGCTGGAGTACACCACGCTGCCCGACGTGCTGAAGAAGCTAGAGGACCGCTTCGAGGACCTGGAGGACTAGACCAGCGGGGCCAGGAAGGCCAGCAGGCCCAGCAGCATCCCCGCCTTGACCGCCCGCTGCGCCCTTCCCACGTCCCACCCCCGGCACGCGAGGAGGGACGCACCGAGGATCACCGCGGCCGCCGGCAGCGCCAGGACCGGGTAGGGCCAACCCACCGCCCCGCGCAGGTAGGGGACCGGGGTCAGCGCCAGCAGCACCCCGGCGATCGCGGCGGCCGTGCGCAGGGCCACCCGCTCCCCGCACACGATCGGCAGCGTGCGCAGGCCGAGGGCCGCGTCCCCCTCCACGTCCTCCACGTCCTTGAGGATCTCCCGCACGAGGTTGGCCAGGAACGCGAGGGCGAACATCCACGCGGCGGGCGCCGGCCGCGCGCCCACGGCCGCCCCGAACAGGAAGCACGAGCCCACGAGGTAGGAGACGACCGCGTTCCCCACCAGGGGCGTTCCCTTCAGCCGCGCGGAGTACGCGTACAGCAGGACCGAGTTCACCGCGGCGATGAGGAGGCACGTCGGGTTGATCGCGGCCGCTAGGAGGGTTCCGAGGGCGAAGCAGCCCAGGGCGAACCGGTGGGCCGCCCGGCGCGAGACCCGACCGCTCGGGATGGGTCGGTCGGGCCGGTTGATCGCGTCCACCTCCGCGTCGAAGTAGTCGTTGATCGCGTTCCCACCCGCGCACACGATCGCCGCCGCGAGCGGGGCCAGCGCGGCCCGGACCGGATCCTGCACCCCGGCGACCAGCTCCCCGATCAGCACCCCCACCGCGGCCATGGCGCAGTTGACGGGGCGGGCGAGCTCCAGGTACGCCCCGAGGCTCACCCCGTCCACCCCGGGTATGACGAGTGTGGGCCGTCTGGAGCCGCCGCGCGATGAAGACGCCTCGATTGGCCGACCCCGCTACGTCACGAAGTGCAGCTCCGCGCCGCAGTACTCGCAGTGGAAGTCCTCCGTCACGTGCATCTCCGTGACCGAGAAGCCGCGGCGCTTCACCACGGGCCGCTTGCACTCCGGGCAGTACGTGTGCTCGTACTCGTGACCCGGCACGTTCCCGGCGTACACGTAGTACAGCCCGACCTCGTACCCGATCCTCACGAACCGCTCGATCGTCTCCACGGGCGTGGGCGGCCGGTCCAGCATCCGGTAGTCCGGGTGGAACCGGCTCACGTGCCAGGGCGTCTCCGGCCCGAGCTCCCGCTTGATCCAGCGGGCGAGCCTCCGCGCCTCCTCCTCCGAGTCGTTCAGCCCCGGGATCACGAGCGTGGTCACCTCCACGTGGACGCCCATCCTCTTCCAGATCTTGCAGGTGCGGAGCACCGGCTTCAACCGTCCCCGGGCCACCTCCCGGTAGAACTCGTCCGTGAACGCCTTGAGGTCGACGTTGGCCGCGTCCAGGCACTCGCCCAGCAGCTCGGCGGTGGACCGGGTCGCGAACCCGTTGGTCACGTACACGCGGCCGAGCCCGGCCTCCCGGCACCGCTCGAACACCTCGATCGTGTACTCCAGGTTGATGATCGGCTCGTTGTACGTGAACGCGACGCTCTCGCACCCGGTCCTTTGGGCACCCCTCACGACCCGGTCGGCCGGCCACTCCTCCATCGGCACCTCCTCGGGGCTCGCCTGGCTGATCTGCCAGTTCTGGCAGTGACGGCACCGGAGGTTACAGCCCACGGTCCCGAGGGAGAACACGTCCGTCCCGGGCTTGTAGTGGAACAGCGGTTTCTTCTCGATCGGGTCCGGGACCGCCGTGCTGGCCCGGTTGTACGTGAGGAGCTTCAGCACGCCCCCCTCGTTCTCACGAACGCGGCAGAACCCGCGCTCACCCTCCGGGATCGTGCAGCGGCGCGGGCAGACCAGGCACCGGACCGACCCGTCCTCCGAGCGCTCCCAGGAGCGTCCCTCCCACTCCTCCAGCCGCATGAACTCACCCCTGCGGTGCCCGGCGGCGGCGGGTGGGTACTTAAGTCCCCCGTCACCACCGGTCCCCGCGCCGTGACGACAGTCCCGCGCTGTAGAGGCCCGCCGGGCCGATGATAGGGCGGCTCATTGCCGAGCCCCTCACAGCAGCCGATCGTACTCGGCCAGCAGGTCCCGCGGCTCCGGCTCCGACACCAGCCACAGCTTCGGCGGTGGGACCGTACCCCGCTCCACCCGCCGGTGGAACGGGTCCCGCAGCGCGTGCAGCCAGGGGGCCAGCAGCACCCCCGGGTACCCGGAGGGCGGGTCGAGCTCGGTGCAGCTGTACGCCATCTCCACCATGTCCACCCACGCCTCCGTTCCCTCCAGGAGCGCGACCGTCTCGGCCACCGTCCAGAGCCGGAGCAGGAGCCGCGAGCGCGCGGCCCGCCTCGCGAAGTCCAGCGGTCGCACCAGGACCCGGCCCCGGCCCATCCCCGCCAGCTCCCGGGCCCAACGGGTCCGGGCGTCCGGGGAGTAGGCGGCGGTGGGGTACCGAACGCCCAGCGCCCTGACGGCCCGCTTGTGCGCGTCGATCAGCCCGCGCAGCAGCCGGCGATCCCGGAGGACCTCCGCGACCAGCCTCCCCGCCTCCTCGACGTCCCTCCGGGTTCGGAAGTAGTGCAGCGAGGCGGCCACCGCGAGCCGCCGGCGCACCCGATCGCGAACCTCCCTCAGCGCGCGCTCGTCCGCCCGTTGGGGTTCCGGGACCCCGGCGATCAGCTGGACCCGGGAGAGGAGGCTCAGGTACCGGCGGCGCGGGAGCTCCGGGGGGCGGTCCCCCAGGATGTGCGTGGGCGGGCCCGCGGCGTCCTCGGGCGCGCACTTCTCGGCCGGAACGCGGGTGGGTCCGGGCTCGCCCGGGGGCGTGGTGTACAGGAGGGCGTGCTCGCGCGTTCCCGGGCCCAGCAGCAGCGCGTGACCGCGGACGTTCAGCGCGAGCGCCGCGGCCGCGATGGGGTCGTACAGGATGGTGAACGATTCGAACAGGTCGTGTGGGCGCGGGGGACCGTGTCGGGCGTACCACAGCGCCGTCAGGTAGGCCCTCAGTGGCAGCCCCGCGGTGACCAGGTACTCGCCCTCCCGCTCGACGCCCGTCAGCACCAGGGGCTGTCCGGGGTCCCAGTGCACCACGGCCTCCGGGTGGAGGCGAAGCGGGAGGCCGTCCACGCGCGACCGGTCGTCCGGGGGCCCGTGCACGCGCGCGATGAAGGGTCGGACGGGGCGCCCGCGCTCGTCCTCGGTCTCGGGCAGCTCCCTGATCCCCTCGGAGCGGGGCGGTCGAGCCACGTAGAGGGCGCCCGGGAAGACTGGGAGGGTGTCGGATTCGGGGTCGACGGCGTACAGGCCCCGGTGGAGGCGGCGGGCCCGGGCCCCCGTCATTCCGCCGGTGACCCCTGGGCTCGGTACGCCTGCCCCTCATCACGCGTCAGGGCCCGAATGGTTCCTCATCGCCGGGTCGGTTAGCGGCACCGGTCTTCATCCGGTCCGTGGCCTAAAGGCTCCTCATCCCCGGCCGGGTCCCCGGCCGCGCGGGCCGGCGGACGTCACGCGTTCGGCGACCCGTTTCGTTCATGGTTTTCTACTTAAATGATGCCGCTTCTAACGTCCTGTTAAGTCCGAGGTAACCTTAATATTTCCGGGAAAATCCGGCCCCGGAGGGGGTGAGCGACCGTGGTTGAGGAGGACGTGGTCAAGGTCACCTCCCAGTACCTGCGGCGCAGCGAGGATCAGATCGCGGAGGTGTACGAGCAGCTGGGGATCGAGACGCTGAGCGATCTGGCCGCCTCGAGGCCGGACGAGATCGCGCGCGCGTTCGGGATCAGCGAGAAGACGGCCAGGAACATCGTCCGGGACGCAAGGAAGGAGGCGAGCAAGGGGATCGCGGAGCCGAAGACGCTGGCCGAGCTGCTGGAAGAGGAGGCGGAGCGGGACGTGATCCCGACGGGCATCGAGAGCTTCGACGAGCACATGGACGGCGGTCTGCCGACGAAGACGATCGTGGGCATCTACGGGCCGCCGGGGGCGGGGAAGTCGCAGTTCGCGATGCAGGTGGCCGCGAACGTGCTGCGGGAGGGCGAGTCGGTGCTGTACGTGGACACGGAGAACGCGTTCAGCCCGCGGCGGTTGATCGAGATCGGCGGGTTCGACGAGGAGGAGGCGAGGGAGAAGATCGGCGACCGGTTCGTGCTGCGCCGGATCGTGGAGGCCGCGGCCCTGACGCAGTATTTCGACGAGGAGGAGGGCGAGTTCCTGGGGGAGGCGCTGAGGCTCGCCCCGAAGGTGGTGGTGATCGACTCGATCTCGCAGCCGTTCCGTCCCTACGGGGCGCGCGATAAGCTGCCGGAGCGTTCGCGGATGGTGGCGAAGATCCTGAACGCGGTGCTGAAGTACTGCACGCGGCACAACGCGCTGGGGCTGGTAACGACGCACGTGCAGGCGAACCCGGACGCGTTCGGTAAGCGGTGGCAGGACGTGGCGCCCACCGTGCTTAAGCACATCGCCACGTACCGGTTCAGCATCGAGTTCAAGGGCCGCACGGAGCGGGTGATCGCGCTGGAGGACGCGCCCGACAAGCCGCCGTTCGAGGTGGAGGTGGAGCTGACCGACCGCGGCCTGGTCGGTTAAGCGGAGGGGCCGGATGAGGAGACAGCCGGGACCCCGAGTCGGGATGCGGAGTGTGGCCGTAGCCGACGGCTACCTCCGCAGCCTCACCCTCATTCCCTCGGCGGCCACGAGCGCGTTCGGGAACACCTCCCGGGCCCGCCGGAGAGCCTCCGCCTCCTCCACCTTCGGGGACAGGTGCGTGAGCAGCAGGAGAGTCACCCCGGCCTCCCGGGCGACCTCCGCGGCCTCCCGGGGCGTCGAGTGACGGTACCGGCGGGCCTCCTCCGGGTCCAGGAAGCAGGCCTCGTGCACCAGGACCTGACAGCCTCGCACGGCCTCCGGGTCCGCGGGCCGCCCATCCCCGGTGACGTAGACCGAGAGCCGGCCCGGCCGGGTGATCGAGTAGGGCCTCCTCCCCTCCAGCAGCACCCGGCGGCGCTCCTCCGGGGGCACCTCCTCGATCAGCTCCGGGTCGGCCCGGCCCGGGATCCTGGGGGTCTCGAGCCGGTAGCTGACGGTGGGCACCGCGTGCCGCGACTCGTGCACGCGTACGGTGAGCTCCCCCACCTTCAGCCGGTCCCCCGGCTCGACCTCCCGGTACTCCACCTGGTCCAGCCCGGACACGTCCACGGCCTCCTCCCCGGTCACCGGAGGGCCGTACACGCGCACCCGGCGGCCGTGCAGCATGTCCAGCGTGGTGACGAGCGGTGGGATTCCGGCGACGTGATCGGTGTGGTGGTGCGTCACCAGCACGGCGTCCAGGTCGTGCAGCGACTCGCCGTACCGGAGCGCCCGGCGCTGCACTCCCTCCCCGCAGTCGATCAGCAGCTTGGTGTCCCCGTACCGGACCAGTAGACCCGGGTGACCGCGGTCCCGGGAGACGACCGCGCCCCCGGTGCCCAGGAAGAGGAGCTCCAGGGTCCGGGCCGTCATCGCGCCACCTCCCGGGCCGCCCGCTCGAGGGCGCTCACGCCCTCCCTTAGGAAGTCCAGCAGGTCGTCCACCCGACGGAGCCTGCGGCGCCCCAGGCACTTGGACATCTCGTGAATGATCTCCTTGACGTCCCGTCGGGAGATCCCGCGGCCCTGGTGCACGAACGCGTGCCGTAGCCTGCGGAGCTTGGAGCACGAGAGGGCCCTCAGCCGCTCCATGAGCGGCCCGAACACCGACTCGTCCACCCGGCGGAGTCGGATCGCGGCGGCGGTCACCCGGGAGGAGAGGTGGAGGAACGTGAGCACGGCCCGACCGCGGCCCTCCTCACCGTGCAGCTCTCGAAGGATCCGTGACGGGTCCTCCTCGTCCCGGAGAGACTCCTCCAGGAGCTCCCCGTCGCCCTCCAGCAGCCGCGCCATGCGCCGAGCCAGGTGCTCCGGGTCCGTGCTCTCGACGGGCTCCCCAGTGAGGGCGCAGTGCAGCAGCGCGTAGGTGGCCTGGGCGTAGTTCTCGTGGAACATGGTCATCCGGAGGATGAAGTCCCCGTACTCGCCCCGGACCCACTGGTACCGGGCGTTATCAAGGATCACCCGCATGTGGTGGAGGATGCGGGCCATCGGGTCCTCGCAGGTCCGCTCCAGCCGCCGGAGTCGGCGGCGGGCGTCGTGTCGCAGCCGCTCCGACCGGGCGGAGCGTATGACGTCCCGGTACAGCTCCAGGGCCTCGTCGTAGTTGAAGTTGAGCTCGCAGTCGCGGGCCCGGAGGTACTCCGGCTCGGTCGGGTCGTCGTACGCCGAGAACTGCTCGGCGACGTTGGCGGCGACCTCGAAGAGCCCGTGCCTCGTCAGGAAACCCTTCATAACCTTGGCCGGAAGGATCAGGGGCGAGGGTTCGGTCCGCACCCGTCGGCCCTCGACCCGCACCGCGTGGAACTCCCGCCAAAGGGAGGCGCCCAGGAGGCGGACGGCCCATTCGAGGTAGGTGTCGGTGCCCAGGACCGCGTAAACTTCGCTCTCGCGGATCTCGGGCCGCTCCTTGAGGCTCCTGAGCACCGCCTCCACGTCGTGGAAGACGCTGAAGTCGTGGGGATCACCCTGGATGACGATGGGGTCCTCCACGCGCAGGTTCCTGACCCTGCGCGCGTACTCGGCGAGGAGTCGGGCGCAGTACTCCGTGTCCTCGGGGTGGTGACCGCTCCGGTGCCCGAGCCGCCGGTAGCCGATGGGGATGAGCAGGACGCGGTCCTCGCGGTGCCCCTCCTCCTCGGTGATGAAGCTCAGGACCACGTCCGGGCGCTCCGAGAGGAACTCCTCAGGGTCGGCCTCTCCCGACGTCACCCGATCGAGGGCCCGGCGCGCGGCCCGGTACAGGTCATCGGCGTCCAGGCTCACGTCTCGGGGCTTGACCACGTAAAGCAGGGTGGCGCTGCACTGCAACCTGCGATACCGACTCCCCCAGCGGTCGGGTCGGGGTGACGGGGTTTGGCGGAGGGGTTCGAGGCGCTGCCCGAGGACGTTCGCGAGATCGTGTACTCGCGGTTTGAGGAACCCACGCCCCCGCAGCGGGTCGCGATCCCGGAGATCATGAAGGGTAAAAATGTGCTGGTGATCGCCCCCACGAGCTCCGGGAAGACGGAGACGGCCGTGCTCCCCGTCTTCTCGATGGTCCGGGAGCTGGACGAGCCGGGGATCAAGGCGCTGTACATCACCCCGCTCCGGGCCTTGAACCGGGACATCCTCCGTCGGATTAAGTGGTGGGGCGAGAAGCTGGGGCTGGAGGTCGCGGTACGGCACGGGGACACGCCCGAGAGCGAGCGGCGGAGGCAGGCGGAGGACCCGCCCGACGTGCTCATCACCACCCCGGAGACGCTGCAGGCCATCCTGCCCGGCAAGCGCATGCGGGAGCACCTCTCGCACGTGCGGCACGTGATCGTGGACGAGGTGAACGAGCTCGCCCTGGACAAGCGGGGCGTGCAGCTGACGCTCGGGCTGGAGCGGCTCGCCGAGGTGGCGGGGGACTTCCAGCGTATCGGCCTCTCCGCGGCGGTGGGATCGCCGGAGCGCGTGGGCCGGTTCCTGGCGGGCGATCGGGACGTGGAGGTGCTGGAGATCGAGGCCGAGCGGTACCTGGACGTGTCCGTGGCGCACCCGACGGGGCCGCACGAGGTCAAGGAGCGGCTGGAGCTGATCCGGGACCTCGCCCGGGAGCGGGAGTCGGTGCTCGTGTTCACGAACACCCGGCAGATGGCGGAGCTGCTGGCCACCCGGCTGAAGACGGAGTTCGACGATCTCGAGGTGGAGATCCACCACAGCTCGATCTCCCGGGACCGACGGACCGAGGTGGAGCGGCGGTTCAAGGAGGGCGAGCTGGACGTGCTCGTGTGCACGAGCTCGCTGGAGCTGGGCATCGACATCGGCCACGTGGACCTGGTGATTCAGTACGGCTCGCCCCGACAGGTGACGCGCCTCGTGCAGCGGGTGGGGCGCGCGGGTCGGCGGCGCCGGCGGGCGGAGGGGCTCGTGATCACGGGCAACCCGGACGACCTCATGGAGGCGGCCGTGATCTGCCGGCGGGCGGTCCTGGGCGAGCTGGAGCCCACGGAGATCCCGGAGCGCTGCCTCGACGTGCTGGCTCACCAGCTCGTGGGGCTCTGCCTGGATGGGCACGAGGTGACGCTCGATTACGCGCTCCGGGTCTTCCGGCGGGCTTACCCGTACCGGCACCTGGACGAGGACACGCTCCGGGAGGTGGCCGAGTTCCTCGACGAGATCGAGGTGCTCCGGCTGCGCGGGGACCGCGTGTACCGAACGCGGGACGCCTGGCGGTACTACTACGCGAACCTCAGTATGATCCCGGACGAGCGGCACTACCGGGTGGTGACGGAGAAGGGTGGGCACGTGAGCGTGCTCGACGAGCCGTTCGTGCTGGAGTACCTCAAGCCCGGGGTCAAGTTCATCTGCGCGGGCCGGCCCTGGATCGTGCAGGACGTGGACCACGACCGGTACGAGGTGGTGGTCACGCCCGCGGAGGCCGTGGAGGGGGCGATCCCTTCCTGGGTGGGCGAGGAGATCCCGGTCCCCTACGAGGTCGCCCGGGAGGTGGGCGAGAGGGTCCGCCGGGTGGCGGAGCGGCTCGAGGAGGAGGGGTTCACCGGGGCGGTGGAGGAGGCGTCGGAGGCCTTCGGACTCGAGCGCCGGGAGGCCAAGGTGGTGGCCGATCTCGTGCGACGGCAGCGGGAGGTCTCGGAGGTCCCGCTCCCGGGCCGGCCCGTCATCGAGGACCTGGGCGGAACGCTGGTGGTCCACGTGTACGGGGGCACGCGGGCGAACAAGACGCTGGAGAAGGTTTTGGGCGCGCTCCTCTCGGGCCGGACGGGCTCAGCCGTGCGGACGTACTCCACCCCGTACAAGATCGTTCTCTCGGCGGACAAGGCGGCGGGGCTCGACGCCGAGCTCCTACGGGAGTGCCTGGAGAACCTGCCCGACTCGGAGAGCGACTTCCGGGCGCTGACCCTGAGGATCGTGGAGAAGTCCGAGGTGTTCAAGCGCCGGCTCGTTCACGTGCTGAAGCGGTTCGGCGCAATCGAGCCCGACGCGGACTACCGGGACGTTTCCCCGCGCCGGCTGCTCAAGGCGTTCAAGGGCACCCCGCCGTACTACGAGACCGTGAGCGAGGTCGAGCGGGAGGTTGACGCGTCGCGGGCCCACGAGCTCGCCAGGGAGCTGCGGGACCGGGCCGTGATCGTGAGGTCCAAGTCCCCGTCACCGTTCGCCGAGCACGCCCTGGAGGGGCTGGGCGAGGTCGGTCGCGTCTCCTCCGGGCTGCTGGCGGCCCAGATCGAGACGCTCAAGCGGGACCTCCGACGGCGCCGGCTGTGGTTCGCCTGTCCGAACTGCGGCTGGAAGGGTCGGCGAAGCGTGAAGAGGGCCGCGGAGGAGGGGATTGAGTGCCCGGAGTGCGGGGCCAGCTACCTGGTCGCCGCCAAGTCGAAGGAGAGGCTGCGGGAGCTGCTGGAGGGGGAGGGGTGGCGTCGGGTCGCCGACCTGATCGAGTCGTACGGGGAGAAGGCCCTGGAGGCGCTGGCCGCCCCCGGGATCGGGCCCAAGACGGCCGCCCGCGTGCTCTCCCGCACGAACGGTCGGGAGCCGGAGTTCTACCGGGAGCTGTTGAAGGAGCGCCTGAAGTACCTCAGGACCCGGAGGTTCTGGGACTCCTAGGGGATCGGGACCACCGACAGGCCCAGGTAGGCCAGCACCAGGAGGAGCAGTCCGAACCCGCCAATCACGGTGTCGGTGAACGGGATGGGTAGACCGGGGGGCGGGGCGGGTCCGTCCCCCGGGCCCACCCGAGGCGTGGACCGGGTCACCCGATCCCCCTCCAGGCCGCGGCGGGCTTCGACGGTCCGAACCCCAGGCGTCGACAGGAAGGGGTGCCGGACGGCGATCACCACCGGGTACCCCTGCAGGGCCAGCTCCCACAACCGCCGGGCGAAGGACCGGAGGGCGTCGTCCGGGAGCCCGGTCAGCGTCACCACTACGAGCCGACGACCGGACCGGGAGGCGGCCACGTAGAGCAGCGGGTTGATGAAGGGACTCACGGCCTCGTACAACCGGTTCACAGCGTCCACCGGCCCGAAGAACTCGAGCAGCTCGCCGCACAGGTTGTCCACGAGCGCCGGCATGGGGACCACCAGCAGCCTCCCCACCTCCCGGCTGGACTCATCGTCGATCACCAGGTACCGCCTCCCGTCCTGCTCCACGGCTCCGAGGACGAGCACCGTGTGGTAGTCCGACGGGGTGTTCAGCAGCGACACGATCTTGACGTCGAACACCTTGGCCAGGGCCCTGCTCGAGAGGCACCGGAACGCCTCCAGCACGCCCGCGCTGTCGTCCCCCGCCTCCGAGCCGGCGGACCGGAGCTCGTACTGCAGCGGGGTCACGGGCGGGCCCGGCCACCAACCCATGGCCACGCCCAGATTGTACAGGTCGATCGCGCACGCCTCTCCGCACCAGATCGTGTCGGCCCGCCCGTCCCCGTCGACGTCCTTCCCCAGCGGCCCGTTGAACGCGTCGTACTCGGGGTTCAGGTAGTAGTGCCCCGGGGCGAGGCCACCCACGTTCTCGCCCGCGCCCGGGGTCGGCAGCGGGAGCAGGCACAGGAAGGCGAGCGCGAGGATCGTAGGCATCACCGCTCCCCTCGGCGCGTGAAGAGGGCCAGGAACAGCGTCCGCATGCCGGAGAACAGGGTGCCCCGGGTGACGCGCCGGCCCTCCCCCCAGACCAGGCACAGGGAGTCCACCCTCCAGCCGCGCAGGCGCTCCGAGGCCCGGGCGAACGTCTCGGGCAGCACCGAGTTGAGCAGGATCCGGTCCCGGACTCGGGTGCGCAGGTCCTCGAGCAGCTCCCCCAGCCGGTCCGAGCCCGAGACGAGCGCGGCGTCCACCTCGCCGACGTCCTCGAGCGCGTCCGGCGCCTCTCCCTCGATCACCCGAACCCGGTCCAGCGCGCAGAAGTCTCGCAGGTTGGACCGCAGCGAGCGCAGCGCCCGCTCGTCCCGCTCGACCGCGATCACCTCTCCCCAGGGACCCACGCACTTCGCTAGCTCCAGCGTGATCGACCCGGAGCCCGCGCCCACCTCCAGAACCCGATCCCCGGGCCGCGGCCGCAGCATGGATATTATCACCGACTTGGCCGGCGGCTTCGTGGGACCGGGCACACCCTCGGTGGACAACCGGTCGGGGTCGATGGGGTTGAGCACGGACCCACCCACCCTTTACGGGGTGGGGCTGGGACCCGGCGACCCGGGACTGGTCACCCGGCGTGCTGAGGAGGTGATCCGCAGCGTCCCCGTGGTGATGGTCCCGTTCGTGGGGGCCTCAAGCCGGGCGGCGAGGGTGGTCCGGGAGCTGGACCCGGAGGCGGTGATCGTCGGGTATCCGGCCCCGATGACGCGGGACGAGCGGGAGCGCGAAAAAGCTTACCGGGAGGCGGCCAGGATCGCCGAGGAGCTGCTCGAGGAGCACGGGAGGGTGGCCGTCTGCAACCTGGGTGACATCACGCTGTACTCCACCTTCTGGCACCTCGTGGACCGGCTGCGGCTGGACGTCCGGGTGAGCCTGGTGCCGGGGGTCCCGGCCGGGCTGCTATGCGCGGCCCGGGTGGGGCGGCCGCTGGTCATGGGGGACGAGCGGCTGCTCGTGTGCACCCGGGAGCCTCCCGAGCGGTTGCTGGACGGGGTGGACGCGGTCATCCTGTACAAGCCGACCGAGCGCGGGATCCGGCTGCTTCTGGAGCGCGGGTTCCGGGTGTACCTGGGCCGGAGCCTGGGCTTCCCCGAGGAGGAGGTGAGGCGGGTCCGGGAGCCGGAGCGCCCCGGGTACCTGTGCACCGTGATCGCGCTCCGGGAGGGGGAGGGGTAGCGTGCTCCGGAGCGTGTGGGTGGACTACTCGCGCAAGGGCAGCCCCGACGTCGTCTTCGTGGGTCGGCGCCGGGACGGGGAGCCCGCGGCCCTGGTGGTGAAGGGCTTCCGGCCCTACTTCTACGTGGAGGCGGAGGAGGGGTTCGACCCGGGTCGGCTGGAGGGGCTGTCGGGCGTCGTCGAGGTGCGGGAGGTGGAGCGCCTGCACCCGTACTCCGTGGAGGATCGAGTCAGCCTCTACCAGGTGCTGGTCACCTACCCGAAGGTCGTGCCGAGGCTCCGGGAGCGGGTCAAGGAGCTGGACGGCGTGCGTGAGGTGTACGAGGCGGACATTCCCTTCGTGCGCCGCGCGGCCATCGACCTGAACGTGCCGCCCGCGTCCGAGATCGACGTTGACGGGCTGAGGGAGGGCTCGTGGTCCGGGCTCCCGGCCTACTTCGCGGACGCGGAGGAGGCCCGCGAGCTGGAGCACCGACCCTACCCGCTGGACGAGCTGGTGGTGGCCAGCTTCGACATCGAGGTGCTGGCCGAGCCGGGGTCGACCACGGAGGGCTCGGCCGGACCGGTGATCGCGATCAGCTTCGCGTACCGGACGCCGGACGGCGAGCGCGGGAACTACGTGTTCACGTGGAAGGGGGAGGAGGCGGAGTTCACCGTGGACGGCGTGGAGACCCGGGTCGTCGTCTGCGAGTCCGAGGCCGCGATGCTGCGCGAGTTCGTCGAGCGGTTCCGTCGGGTGGACCCGGACGTGGTGTTCACGTACAACGGGGACGAGTTCGACCTCCCGTACCTGAAGCGGCGGGCGGACCGGCTGGGGCTGGACGTGGGCCGGCTCGCCCGACCGCCCGGGAAGCGGGGCGTGATCATCAAGCCGGGCGCGGCCCGGCGGGCTTCCGACATCTTCGGGCGGGCGCACGTGGACCTGTACCACACGGCGCAGAAGAACCTCAAGCTGGAGCGGTTCACGCTGGAGGAGGCCGTCCGCGACGTGCTGGGGGTGGAGAAGGAGGAGCTGGAGCTGGCCGAGATCAACGAGGCCTGGAAGCGCGGGGACCTGGAGCGGTTGTTCCGGTACTCGGCCGAGGACGCGCACTACACGCTCGAGCTGGGCCTGGAGCTCGCGCAGGTTGAGCTGGAGCTGTCCTACCTGACCCGGCTGCCCCTGCCGGACGCCGTCCGGTTCAGCTTCGGGCAGCTGGCCGAGTGGCGGGCGCTTTACCGGGCCCACCACGAGGGGATCCTGGCCCCGAACAAGCCCTCCCGGGACGAGTACGAGCGGAGGCGCCGGGAGGAGTACAAGGGCGCCATCGTCTTCGAGCCGAAGATCGGGCTGCACGAGCACGTCGTGTGCGTCGACTTCGCCAGCCTGTACCCGAACGTGATGGTCCACCACAACATCTCCCCGGACACGTTCGACTGCGACTGCTGCCCCGAGGTCACGGTCGAGGAGGCCGACGACCCCACCGAGGCGACCGTCGCCCCGGGCGTGGGACACAAGTTCTGCCGGAGGCGGGAGGGGTTCTTCCCCCGGCTGGTGAAGCGCCTGATCGAGCGGCGCCGGGAGTACAAGGCCCGGCTGCGCGAGGTGGACCCGGACGAGGAGCCCGAGCGGTACCGGCTCCTCGACGTGCGTCAGCAGGCCTACAAGGTCCTGGCGAACAGTTACTACGGCTACATGGGCTGGGCGAACGCGCGCTGGTACTGCCGGGAGTGCGCGGAGAGCGTGACCGCCTGGGGCCGGTACTACATCCGCGAGGTCCGGAGGATCGCGGAGGAGGAGTACGGGCTGAGGGTCGTGTACGGGGACACGGACTCCCTCTTCCTGAAACTCCCCGGGGCCGACCTCTCCGAGACGATCGACCGGGTGAAGGAGTTCCTGGAGGACGTGAACCGGCGGCTGCCCGTCGAGCTCGAACTCGAGGACGTGTACGAGCGCATCCTGTTCGTGACCAAGAAGAAGTACGCCGGGTACACGACCGACGGCAAGATCGTGACGAAGGGGCTCGAGGCCGTCCGCCGCGACTGGGCCCCCATCGCGCGGGAGACCCAGCGCCGGGTACTCGAGCGCATCCTCAAGGACAACGACCCCGACGCGGCCCTGAAGGAGATCCACCGCGTGCTCGAGCGCCTGCGCTCCGGCGAGGTGGACCTGGACGAGCTCGCCGTCACCTCCCAGCTCACGAAGAAGCCCTCCGAGTACGTCCAAAAGGGGCCCCACGTCCGCGCGGCCCAGCGGCTCGCCCGGTACCTGGGCACCGAGCCCGAGCCCGGCACCATCGTCCGCTACGTGATCGTCCGCGGTCCCGGCAGCGTCAGCGACAAGGCCTACCCCGTCGAGCTGGCCCGGGAGGAGGGCAAGGAGCCGGACATCGATTACTATATCGAGCACCAGATCCTGCCCGCCGTCGAGCGCATCATGAAGGCCCTCGGGTACTCACGGGGGCAGATCGTGGGCGAGTCGACCGCCCAGAAGACGCTCGACCAGTTCCTGGGGTAACCCCCGCGTGCGGGTCGCCATCGTCGACGGGTACACCGACGAGCCCGCGGGACTCGGCGTCCCACCCTACCTCGGCACCCACCCCCGGTACGCCTACGGGGCCGCCCGGGCCGCCGGCGCCTCCGAGGTCCGCTACGTTCCCATCGAGCGGGTGAGGGAGGGGAAGGTCGACCTCGACCGCTTCGACGTGGTCGTGGGCATCTGCGGCGTGCACACGCCGGGCCGGTACCTCGGCGCCGAACCCGCGGACCTGAGCGAGATGCTCGAGATCCTGCGGGGCACGGACGCGATCACCGTCCTCGGCGGTCCGGCCGCCCAGTCCGGCCACGGCCGGATCGGGGGCGAGCCCCCGGAGACCGAGATCGAGGGCGTGGACCTCGTCGCCACCGGGGACGTCGAGGCGGTCGTGCACGACCTCGTCCGCGAGGGCTCACCCGAGGCCGTGGACCCGGAGCGCGAGCGCACGATCGAGGAGCTCCGGGAGTACGCGGTCAAGGGAGCCCCCGCCGCCCGCGAGCACGTGGACTACCCCGACGCCGTGATCGCCGAGCTGGAGACCTACCGAGGCTGCCCCCGGTACCTCACCGGCGGCTGCTCCTTCTGCACGGAGGTCCCGAGGTACGGGAAGCCCGAGTTCCGGCCCCCGGAGCACGTCATCGAGGAGGTGAAGGCGCTCTACCGGGTCGGCGTACGACACTTCCGACTGGGCCGGCAGCCGTGCATCTACTCCTACCTGGCCCGGGGAATCGGCGAGACCGAGCGTCCCCGACCCAACCCCGGGGCCCTGCGCCGCCTGCTCCGCGGGATCAACGCGGTCGCCCCGGACCTGCTCACGCTCCACGTCGACAACGCCAACCCCGCCGTCATCGCCGAGCACCCGGAGGAGTCCCGGGAGGTCACGAAGCTCCTCGTCCGGTACGGGACGCCCGGGAACGTGCTCGCCTTCGGCATCGAGACGTTCGACGAGCGCGTCGCCAAGCGCAACAACCTCAACGTCCGATCCCGGGAGGAGGCGTTCCGCGCCGTCCGCGTCGTGACCTCGATCGGCCGCATCCGCGGGTGGAACGGCCTCCCGTACGTGCTTCCCGGGATCAACCTCGTGTGCGGACTGATCGGCGAGGACCGCGAGCGCTACCGGACCGACGAGCGCGCGCTGAGGGAGCTGGTGGAGCGAGGCCTCGTCGTCCGGCGCATCAACGTGCGCAACGTCGTCCCCTTCCCCGGCACGGAGATGGAGCGGCACGGGACCCGATGGCTCGAGCGGAACCGGGAGCGGGCGGTCGCCTTCAAGCGGTTCGTCCGGGAGGAGATCGACCCGAAGCTGCTCCGCCGCGTCGCCCCGAAGGGGACCGTCCTCCGGCGCCTCCGCGTGGAGCCCCGTAAGCCCGAGTTCGCCCGGCAGATCGGCTCCTACCCGATCGCGTGCCGGCTGGTGGCCGAGCGGAGGCCCGGGGAGTGGATCGACGGGCTCGTGGTGGGGCACGGGGCGCGCTCCGTGGAGGTCGTCCCGCTACCGATCCGCAGGGAGGACGGGCCGGACACGCTCGCCCGGCTCCCCGGGGTCGGCCGAAAGGAGGCGCTGGACGCGTTCCTGAGGGGGCGCCGACCGCGCGTCCCGTACGCCCTACCCGGCTGGTTCGAGCTCTGATTCATCACCACCTCGGCGGTTTCCCGGTCATCTCACGGCGTTTCCAGAGCGCCCCCACCGACAGGGCCAGGAGCGTCAGCATCAGGGCCAGCACCCACTCCCAGATTCTCCGGGGCGGCGTGGAGGCGGTACCCGCCCGACGCATCGCGCGGGCGGCCTGAGCCCTCGCCCGCTCGTGGGACAACCGGCCTCGAGCGGCCTTAGAGGGTCTGGAGGCGGTCGCCCGAGACCCGCCGGACGGGGCGGCGGTGGCCGGGGATCCGGCCGCGGCCCGGACCACCGGTCGGGCCCCGCGGAGCGAGATCGTCCGGGCGGACCCTCCCCGGCGCCCTCCGGTCAGCCCGACTCGGCCGGTGGGGTTCCTCGCGATCGCGTACGTGGTCCGGGCCAGCGCGGTGGCGGCCCTGGCGACGTTGGAGACGGCCCGGTGGAGGGCGCGCGCGGCGCTGGCGGCCTGGGAGGCGCTGGCGTGGGTGATCGCCCGGGCAAGGGAGCGCACGGCGGTCGTCGCGGCCCTCAGGGCGGTTCGGAGGGTCCGCCTCGGGCTGACCCGGGTGGGTTGGGCGCCCCCGATGGCTCGGCCCGATGGGTGGCTACGGGTCGTGACCCTGGTCGCCGGGGATCGGGGACCGGGTCGGGGAGGTGAGGGGGCGGGGGCGATCGTGGTCGTCGGGGCCGTGGGGGCGGTGGCGGCGCCGAGCCGAGTGAGTTCCCGGATGTCGCGGACGATCTCCGGGTTGTCCAGGGCCTGGTAGGCGGCCACGATGTCGGGGAGCAGCTGCTGCACGTCCGGGAGGTTGAGGGCGGCCGCCACGTGCTGGACGTAGGCGACGGTGCTCGGGTTGGGGCTCGTGTGGTGGCAGGTGGAGGGTCCGTACCGGGCCGTCACCCGCGCCCAGGCCCGGACGACCTCGGCCAGGGTCTTCCGGTCCGGGTGCCACAGGCCGGTTCGGGCGGCCTCGACGAGCCAGGACAGCGCGGACTGCACGTTCGCCCAGCCCAGGGCGGTTCGGGGCCGGTACCTGCCCAGCATGGTGACGACCGTGCGGGCGACCTGGGTCAGCAGCACGTCGCCCACCGAGCGCGCCTGGCGCATGGTGGAGAGGACGCCGATGAGGTTGCCGAGCCGCTTCTCCACCTCGTGCCAGCCCACGTCCGGATCGTGCGCCATCAGCGCGCGCCACCAGCTCGGGCTCAGCAGCTCCGAGCGGGTCTCGATGGAGAGCCGCTCGGCCAGGCTCTGCACGCTCGCCGTCATCGGGCTCCGGGCGACGGTGAAGTACACCAGCGGCTCGCGACCGCGCAGCCGGCGGACGTAGGCGGCCATCCCGCCGACCCACGAGTAGTAGTCGTTGACGTCGATCACGTTGAACGCGTTCACGATCTGGTCCACGACCACGTCCACGGTCCGCGACAGCGCCCGGAAGACCCGCAGCGCGGGCACCGCCGCCCGGTAGCCGGTCAGCTCGTCGAGCCGGACCTCCGTCCCGTCCGGGGCCTCGACGATGAACGCGTACGCGACGCGGGACTCGAACGATCGCACGATCGGCTCCGTCAGGCGCCGGTCCAGGTCCCCGGACCCGGAGACACCCAGCCCGCGCGTCAGGCTCGACCACCCGAACTCGATGACCCGGTTAACCCCGGTCCCCTGCGGGTCACCCGGGGGCTCCCCGAACACCCGCGTCGCGGCGAGCCGCTCGTCCACGCCCTCCCGCACGAGCTCCAGGTAGTGCTTCCTCGGGTAGTTCCACTCCGGCGGCTCGTCCAGCCGGCAGACCATCCGGGAGGCGAGCGCCAGCAGTCGGACCAGCGGCTCGATCGACGTCATGACCGCGGTGCAGAGGGCGATCACGTCGATCCGCGGCCTCCGCACGGGGACGCCGTTCACCCGGACCGTGAGCCGGTCCAGCGGGATCACCCGGAGTCCCACGACCCGCCCGGTGCCCGGGTCCCACACCGGCTTCACACCGAGCAGGTAGAGGACCTCCGCGATCCCGAGGCCCCCGGAGGTCAGCTCGTGGGCCGCGAACAGGACCACGGTGACGGTCTCCGGCCACCGGTGATACGTCCGGTAGTACCGGGCGAGCAGCTCGTCCACGAGCCGCCGGGCCACGTCCCACGCCTCCGGGGTGGGCAGGGTCTCCGGATCGAACGGCACCCCGTTGCGCCCGACGGGGAAGGCCCGCGGGTTCCACAGCGGCTCCCCGAGCCCGCCCGTGGGCACGTGCCCCCCGGTCAGGAACGTTCGGAGCCCCTCCAGCTCGTACCAACCGGAGCGGAGCACGTGCACGTACTCCCGGTACGCGTCCGCGAGCATCTTCACCAGGTCCTCGTCGTACTCCCGGGTGACCTTGACCATCCCCTCCGAGGACAGCGCCTCCGAGAACCGGTCGAGCAGGGTTGAGTACACCCAGGGCTCGTGCAGGATCTGATCCGCCCGGGAGAGTAGGTCCGCGTCGTCCTTGAGCTCACCCTCGTCCATCAGGCGCACCCACTCGTCGAGTCTCCTCACCAGCGCCGGCTCGGAGAGGACCAGCCGCAGGAACCGCTCCAGGACCCGGATCGAGGCCTCCCTCAGCCGGTCGTACAGGTCCGGTCGCTCGTCGAGGAGCCGGTACACCTCCTGCAGCGTGGCCTTGCCCGCGAGGCCCGACACGACCGCCAGGTACGGGACGAAACGCGGGGCGTACACCATCACCGCCTCCCGCAGCGCGACCTCCGGCGGCAGGTCCTCCCCCAGGACGTGCAGCCCGTAGAAGCAGGCCTCACCCCGCAGGCTGAGCAGGTAGTCGTGCAGCTCGCTCAGGAACTCGTCCGGGTGCTCCAACGCCCACCGCTCCGCGTCCCTCGGGGGCGCCTCGCCACGCTCCTGGAAGATCGCGCGCACGACCTCCTCCAGCAGGCCCAGCCGCTTGGCCTCCTCCACGATCCGCCGCAGCACCTCCCGCTGGACGGTCGGGCTGCCCCCGTACGCCGAGGACGCGACGTACTCGGACCAGAGCCGCTCCAACCGCGCGTACCGCTCGAAGTCCCGGAAGTACCCGGTCGGCGGGGACGGGTAGGTGATCAGGACCGCGCCGCCCCGGTACTTGGCCAGCAGCGCCTCGCCCGGGTTCGAGACGATGTAGAAGTACCCCTGCGGGACGTCCGGCAGCAGCAGGTGCGTCCAGTCCGTGACCGTGAGACCCCGGTCGTGCCCCGGCAGGAACTCGAACGTCCCGTGCGTGCCCACGTACACCACCGCGTCCGCCCGGAACACGCGCCGGATCCACCCGTACGCCGCGATGTACTGCCAGTGCGGCGGCAGCGTCCGCGAGTGGTACGTGACGGACGTGCTCGACCAGCCCCGGGGCGGCTGCAGGACGATCGCCACCTTCCCCACCACCAGGGCCGGGACCAGGCACCGACCCTCGTAGACCATCAGCCCCCGGTTGTCCGACGACGACCCCCACAGCTCCCGGAACGACCGCAGCATCCCCTCCACGACCCGGCGCGCCCGCTCGTACCGGGCCGGATCGCACCTCCGCACCAGCTCCAGGTACCGCTCCAACCGCGACACCACGTCCTCCCGGAACCACCGCTCCACCACGCCCGCCGGGACCAACTGGTCCGACGAGACCCGACCCAGCGTGACCTCCTCACCGTCCACCCGAACCCGCACCACGCCCCGCTCCACCACCACCTCCACCCGCGTCCCGTCCACGCTCGTCGACCACTCCGCCCGACCCCCCCGATACAGGCGCACGATTCGACCCAGCTCCGGCCGACTCCACGGACCCACGTTCACCAGCAACGCCACCGAGCGCTCCGGGTGGCGCGGGTCCACCCCGGCGGCGAGCGCCTCCAGCGCCACCGCGAGCGCGTCCTCCCACCGCCTCGCCCGCTCCGGATCCTCCCGGTACCAGGACCACAGGCGCGCGAAGAACGGGGTGGCCGGGCCCAGATCGAACCCCCACGCGGCCAGCGCGGCCAGCAGGCGCACCAGGCTCCGCGGCACGTCCAGGTACGCGGCCCCCAACCCCGAGCGGCCCGGCGGGTAGCAGTAGACCACGAGCGCCACCCGCTTCTCCCGGTTCGGCAGCCTCCGCAGCCTGAGCAGCCGCTCCACCAACCCCGCCAGATCGTCCAGCGTGCCCGGCAGCAGCCGCGGGCCCTCAGGCGAGTTCAACCAGAGTACGCGGAACCAGAACCCACCCTCCCGCTCCGAGCCCAGTTGCACCTGGTACGTCCACTCCAGCAGCGGCCCCGCCAACTCGCCCGCGTACTCACCCACGCTCATCCGCTCGTCGCCCAGGAACGGGAAGACCACCTGCACCAGCGGCGCGTTCAACCGGGACAGCACGTACTCCGCCGGCCGCGGGAAGTCCAGGGTGAAGGCCCGAAGGCTGACCACCGCCTCCACCCGCTTCCCCAGCTCCCAAAGCCGATCCAGCACCATCGCCGGCGTCACGAGCCCGAGCCCGCAGAACACCCCCACCGCCCGCGCCCCGTACCGACGCGCCACCGCGTCCAACCGGTCCACCACCGCCTCCACGACGCGCCTCACCGGCGTCATCAGGTACGCACCGTGCGCGAGCACCACCACCAGGTCGTCCGGCAGCCCACGGAGCACATCACCCAGCCGGGTCACGGCCTCACCGAGCGCCTCCGCCACCCACCCCGGCAGGTCCCGGGACACCCGGGGCTCGTAGACGATCAGGCCACGATCGCCCCGCTCCAGCCGGGACAGCCACCGCCGGAACGCCCCCTCATCCACCCGCACCTCCAGCGACCGATACCCCAGCCCCGGCACGTACACCGACAGCGCCACCTCACCCAGGTGCCGGGGCGGCACGACCCGCTCCGTCGGGTACCGGGGATCCGCCAACCAGGCCAGGAAGGAGAGCAGGGCCCGCGCGTCCCCCGAGTGCAGGCACAACCACACGTGCGCGACCACGGCGTCCGCCACTCCCGGTCGCCCCGCCACCCCGGCCAGCCGACCGCCCCGGATCACGGCGGCGGAGCGCTCGAGCTTCTGATGCACCACCAACACGATCGGCACCCGGCGCGAGACCAGCCGGGCGAGCGACTGGAGGTCGGGAGCGGGCCCGCCCAGCCGCCCGGAGAGCCGCTCCGCGAGCACCCGGGGCACGCCGCCCATGGCGTCGATCACCAGCACGTCGGTGCGGGACAGCTCGCGGTCCACCACGTCCCAGGGGATCCTGGAAACGTCCTCCGGCTGCTTCGGGACCGGGTAAACGCTGACGGATACCCCCGCCTCACGGGCCGCCTCGTGCACCCCGGTCAGCGGCGCGTTCGTGAACAGGACCACGTGAACGGCGCCCACGGGCCCGCAGAACGGCGAGACCAGCGCCACCAGCGATAAAATTAAGCGAAACACTTTTACAACCAAGTTCAGGGACCCCGCGCGGGAACGGCGTTAACCGCACCTAAATAACGGTTTAGGGGGAGGCCGCGCGTGAGGCGGCTGATTCTCGCCCTCACCGCCGCCCTCTGCCTCGCGGGGGCGGCGGCCGCGCACCCGGCGAACTGGGGGCCGGTCATCGACAAGGCCGCGCGCTACTGGGTGGCCCTCGACGAGGCCAAGAGGCTGTCCCAGCAGGCGAAGGAGGGCGACCCGCGGTACTACCTGTTCCCGGGCAGGATCCAGCTGCACGCGTCCAAGGAGTGCGTGTACTGGACGGCCAAGTACGGTCACGCGAGGTGGGAGTCGTCCGGCGAGGTGATCTACGGGACCTACTCGGCGCTGTCCTCGATCTACGCCGCGCTGCTGAGCGGAGAGGCGCACGTCAAGGACTGGCCCGAGCCCTACCGGTCCCGGATGGCGACCGCGGTGACCACCGCCCTCGCCAAGCTCCTATCGCTGCAGCACAAGGACGGCGGCTGGGGCTGGAAGGTGGTTCTATCCTCGGGCAAGACCCGGTTCCCATCCGGCAAGGGGCACGTCCTGAGGACGGCGCAGATCCTGGCCGACGTGGTGATCCCCGCCCTGCGGCTGAACATCCGGGAGGTCACGCTGAACGGCGCCCGGTACGACGTGGCCAAGTGCGCGCAGGCGGCCGTGCGGTTCCTCCTCGACCAGCAGCTGGAAGACGGCGGGTACAGCGCGAACCGGACGTGGTCGAAGACGGAGGACCCGCTGTACACGGGCCAGGCCCTGCGGGCCCTGTGCGAGGCCTACCGGTACCGGGACCTGATCGGACTGAGCGAGGCCACGGTGAACCAGATCAAGCGGGCGATCCGGAAGGCCGTGCAGTGGCTCGAATCCCACCAAAACCCGCCGAACAGCGAGGAGGGACCGAACCTGTGGAGGATGGAGTCCGCCGCGATCATGGGCTCCCGGTACGCGCCGCCCTCGGAGGCGACGATCCTGCTCGGACTGATCGACGCGTACTCCCTCGCGGACGAGCTGGGCCTGGACAAGAACAAGCTGGCCGACTGCATCAACCGGGCCCTGAAGGCTCTCGTGGACTGGGCGGCTAAGTACCGGAGCGCCTCGGTGGTGCAGTTCGACGGCAAGAAGGCCGTCGGCTGGGCGTACTCCAGCACCCGACTGTCGGGCGTGGGCCCGTACGTGCTCCACACGGCCCGCGTGCTCATGGCGCTGACCCTCGCCCGGCGGCTGGGGCTGGGGGACGACGCGATACGGGAGCTCAACCGGCTCGGGGCGACGATGGAGAGCGAGCAGGAGTGGCTGTACCGTGAGTGCGTGCAGTACGACGGGCTGGCCGCGTTCCCCTACCCGAACCGGGAGAACTTCGAGCGGGTGGACGCCTCCTCGCAGATGTACGGCACCCTCTGCGCGGTGGCGTTCTCCCACCCCGAGGTGTTCCTCCAGCGAACCACCGCGGACGTGCACCGGCTGATCCCCAACGTCGGCGCGACGGAGCGGGGCGCCAGCGAGACCGGCAAGGGCGGTGGAAAGACCGGTGCGAGGGGGACCCGGGGAACCCACGGGATCCCGGTCCACCCGCTGGCGGTGGCCGTCGCGCTGGCCCTCCTCCGACGCCGGCGCTAGGCCCCCGCTTTTTCCCGCCTCTTCTTCCCCGCAATCTCCCCGCCGGACCGATCCCCTGGCTGATTACTAAACCAATTTTTATTGTTACCAAAGACGTGTTAACCTAGGTTCACCGGTTCGAACCGATTCTAATCTTATTATCAGTAAAGGACGGCGGCGTCCCCGGGGGGTCCACCCACGTGAGACCCCTGGCCGTGCTCCTCGCCGCCCTGACGGCCCTGATGGGGCCCGCGCTGGCGGAGGAGGAGAGCTTCAAGGTGGCCGTGGTGCTGCCGTACCACGGCAGCTACGACCCGCACTGGGTGTACAAGGCCCACCAGCTGCCGGAGAAGCTCCAGGAGTACCTGTCGGCGACCTTCAGCGAGGGCTACGACATCAAGGTGTACCCGGGCGAGTTCGAGACGTTCGGTGTGACCGAGGTCACGCTGCAGGGCGGCAAGACGTACGAGATCCACCAGGAGTCGATCCGGACGGAGGAGGAGACCCTGGAGACGGAGTTCGGGTACGCGCTGAAGCAGGCGGCGCAGTTCACGAACAAGGGTAAGGACGGGCTGATCGTGATCCTGCCGGCGTTCCTGAACCGGGGCGGTCAGCACCAGGGCGTGGAGATCCCGGAGCTGATCGAGCGGGTGCTGGTGGAGGACCAGAAGGTCCCGAGGTACGCGTACGTGTACCAGCAGTTCGGCATCGCGTCCTGGGACCGGCAGGACGACCTGGGCGTCGTCCCGGAGCTGATGTACGGGAACGTCAAGGAGGAGGAGAAGAAGCGGCTGGTGAACATCTCAGACTCCAACCTGCAGAACCTGCTGAGTGGCATCCAGAACCCCACACTAGGGGATCTGATCAATAAGGTCAAGGACGAGCTCGGACTGCTGGTGATCGCGTTCGGCACGCTGAGGGTCAGCTACTGGCAGGACTACAAGGCGAACATCGAGTACGTGCTCAAGCGCCTCGCGGAGAAGCTCGGGATCGATCGGAGCAAGGCCAAGTTCTTCGCCTTCAACAACCCGGAGATCGGGCCGGAGAAGTGGGAGAAGTCTCGGTGGTCCATTAGGTACGACAACTTCAAGCAGGTGATGCAGGAGCTGAACAAGGCCGGCGTGAAGTACGTGCTGGTGGTTCCGTACCTGACGGTGACGGGGATCACGGACCGGAAGCTGTTCGAGGGTAACCCGAAGCAGGGCGAGCCGAACGTGTACGACTACAAGGAGGCCATCCTGAGGCACTTCAACGCGCAGCTCGCGGCCGAGACCCAGGCTGACAAGGAGCAGTACACGTACGTGCAGGATGGTAAACGGAAGAGTGCGACGGTCTACATCAACACCCGCATTTACAAGATCTCCAAGGATCAGCTGGGCACGAGCGATGACATGTACGTCATCTACGTGCGGCGGGGCGTGCTGGACGCTCCGAACGCCGTGGAGGCGGTGGCGAAGGTGCTGGCGAGCTACATCTCGCTGCAGCTGCCGGCGTGGCGGCACCGGTACGAGACGCTGAAGGAGCTGGAGGGTGGCGTCTCGTCCGTGAGCCGGGAGGTGCAGCAGGTGAAGCAGCGGGTGGAGGGCCTGCAGGGTCAGGTGAAGGGTCTGGAGAAGCGGGTGAGTAAGCTGGAGAGGCGGGGTGGTAAGAGGGGCAAGGGTCCGGTGCTACCGGTGCTGGCGCTGGTCGCGCTGCTCCCGCTGGCGGCGCGCCGGCGCTAGCCCTCTCCTACGCCCCCTCTCGAATCGTTACGGGTCTTGTAACGGTTGGCGTGGGGGTTCATGGGGCCTCGGCGAGTTCGTAGGGGTCGTGGTGGACGCGGACCTCGCGGCCGGGTCCGGTGAGTTCGAGCTCCGGGGCGTAGCCGAGGGATTCGAGGTCCTCGTAGAGGGGGAGGTGGCCGGAGAGGTCGCAGATCTCGGCGTTGAGGGCGCCGGCGAGGTGGGCGGCGGCCTTGACGGAAACGGCGCTCTCGAGTTCGGTGAGGATGGCGATTTTCAGGCCCTGTTCGCGGGCCTTGCGACCGAGGAGGATGGTGTCGAGGAAGCCGACGCGTTGGACGGTGAGGGCGACGCCGTCGGCGGCGTCGAGGGCGTGGAGTTCGTCCTCGGTGCGCACCTTGACGTACACGGGGACGTCGGCGTCGAACTCGCGGGGGGTGAGCGCGATGACCTCGGCGTCGGTGGCGGCGCGGATCTCCTCGAGGGTGCGTTCGTTGGGGTGGTCGGGGAAGTCGAGGAGGATGGTGTCGAAGTCGAGGGTGGAGATGGCGGTGGCGTGGGGGGTGTCGGCGGGGATGCGGGCGGTGGTGTAGCCGGCGGTGAGGCCGTGCTGGGCCTCGCGGGGGCCGTCCTCGGGGTGGAGGCGGAGGGCGGATTGGAGGGTGCGGGGTTCGCCGCCGAGGATCTCGGTGAGGGGTAGGCCTTCGGAGCGGGCTTCGGCGTCGAGGATGGCCATCTCGTGGGCGGTGGTGGGGTCGTAGCCGAAGCCGAGGCCGGGGGTCCCGTCGGGGGTGTGGACGCGGCAGAGGTAGCCGGTCACGGGGCCGGCGGCAGCGTTTAAGGTGAGGCGGCGGGTCTCGGCGGTCAAGGCGGCCTCCCCGCCCGTGGGGGTGAGGGGTTTGAGTCGGGTTATAGTTGTCGGAGCGGGGAGCGCGGGTCGGTCGGTCGCGCGGTTGTTGAACCACGTGGGGTGCGAGGTGGTGGTGAACGACGTGCGGGAGTGGGAGGAGTTCACGTCGGAGGAGCGGGAGTACCTGGAGGTGTTGGAGCGGGAGGGGGTGGAGGTGGTCCTGGGGGGGCACGATCCGGGGCTGTTTGAGGCCGCGGACGCGGTCTTCGTCTCGCCCGCGATCCCGGAGGGTGCGGAGGGGCGGCGGTTGGCGGAGCGGGTGCCGGAGCGGATCACGGTGCGGGACGTGGCGGAGGTGTTGGGGAGTCTCTTTCCGGTTCCGGCCGTCGGGGTGACGGGGACGAACGGGAAGACGACCACTACCTGGGCGATCGCGCACCTGTTGGAGGCGTGCGGGTACGACGTGTGGCGGTGCTCGTCCCTGGATCGTCACCTGGTGATCGAGGCGCTCGTGGAGGGGGTGGTGACGGGGGAGGTGGAGGGGTACGACGTGGCGGTGGTGGAGCTGCCGCACGGGACGATCCGGCTGGCGTCGGGGATTCGGCTGGACGTGGGCGTGCTGACGAACGTCGCGCCGGAGCACTTGGACGAGTTCGGGGGGTCGTTCGAGCGGTACGTGCGTCGGAAGCTGACGATCGTGGGGATGAGTGAGACGGTCGTGGCGGGGTACGACTGTCGGGAGCTGCGGGAGCGGTTGGAGGGGGCGGTGTGGTACTCCGTGCGGAGTGGGGAGGCGGACTACTTCGGGCGTCGGGTGGACGGGCGGTTGGTGGTGGAGGGGCCGGGGTGTCGGGTGGAGGCGGGGTTCCGGCTGCTGGGTTATTACGTGGAGAACTGCACGGGGGCCGTGGCGGCCTGCCTGGAGTTCGGGGCGGACCCGGAGGGGGTGGAGGAGGGGCTCGATACGTTCGAGGGCGTGCCGGGTCGGATGGAGTTGGTGGGGGAGTTCGCGGGGCGGGTCGCGTACCTGGACGCGGCGCACAACCCGGAGGGTCTGCGGGCGAGCCTGCCGCCGTTCCGGGGGTTGGCGGAGGAGCGTGGGGGTCGGTTGCTCGTGAGCGTGGATAACCCGGACACGGTGACGGAGCGGGACAAGCGGGAGTTTGGGCGGATCGTGGGGGAGTTCGCGGACTTCGTGGCAGCGAGTGGGTTCAACGAGACGTTGGAGCGGCTCGACATGGACGCGGCCCGGGAGGTGGTGCGCGGGGCGGAGGAGTCGGGCTGCGAGGGGGTAGCGGTGCGGTCGGTGGAGGAGGCGGCGCGGGAGGTCGCGAGGCGTTCCCGGGAGGGGGACGTGCTGCTGCACGTGGGTCCGGGGGTGGTGAACGCGTACGAGCGGGTGCGGCGGGCGTTCCTGCGCGGGCTGTCCGGGGTGCTGGGGGGTTAGGGGTTGCGCCGGGAGGTGATCCGGCAGGGGTTGATCTACGCGTGCGAGGAGATGGGGGCGCACCTGCGTCGGAGCGCGTTCTCGCCCAACATTCGGGAACGGGAGGACTTCTCCTGCGCGGTGTACGACGCGGAGGGGGAGCTCGTCGCGCAGGCGGAGCACATCCCGGTGCACCTGGGGTCCATGCGCTGGGCCGTTCGGGCGGTGCTGGAGGAGTTCGATCCGGGGGAGATGGAGCCCGGGGACGCGTTCCTGGTGAACGACCCGTACCGGGGCGGCACGCACCTGCCGGATCTGACCGTCGTCGCGCCGATCTTCCACGAGGGGGAGCCGCTGGGGTTCGCGGCGGTCCGCGCGCATCACGCGGACGTGGGTGGGAAGGCGCCGGGGAGCATGCCGCACGATGCGGAGGACGTGTACGCGGAGGGTCTGCGGATCCCGCCGGTCAGGCTGGCGGAGGGTGGGGAGCCGCGGGAGGAGTTGCTGCGGCTGATCGAGGCCAACTCGCGCGGGGGACGGGAGCGGCGGTACGACCTGCTGGCGCAGCTCTCCGCCGCGCTGTTGGGCTGCGAGCGGGTGGGGGAGCTGGTGGAGGAGCACGGGGTGGAGGCGTTCCGGGAAGCGTGCGAGTGGGCGAAGGAGTACGCGGAGCGGCGCATGAGGCGGGCGATCGAGCGGCTGCCGGACGGGGAGTATCACGGGGCGGATCGGCTGGAGGGTGATGGGGTCTCGGACGGGGACGTGTGGATCAAGGTGACCGTGAGCGTGGAGGGGGACGAGATCACGGTCGATTTCTCGGGGACGAGCGAGCAGGTGGACGGGCCGGTCAACGCCCCGTTGCCGGTGACGTACTCGGCGGTCTTCTTCGTGCTCAAGGCCGCGCTGGACCCGGGGACGCCCGCGTCGGAGGGGGCGTACCGGCCCATTCGCGTGCGGGCCCCGGAGGGGACGGTGGTCAACCCGCGCCCGCCGGCCCCCGTGTGCGCGGGCAACGTGGAGACGTCGCAGCGCATCGTGGACGCGGTGCTGGACGCGCTGCGGGGGGCGATCCCCGACCTGCCGGCCCACTCGCACGGGTCGATGAACAACGTGGCGATCGGGGGCCCGGACTTCGCGTACTACGAGACGATCGGTGGGGGCGCGGGGGCCTCCCCGGAGCGGGACGGGGAGAGCGCCGTGCACGTGTACCTGACCAACACGGCCAACACGCCGGTGGAGCACGTGGAGCGGGAGTACCCGATCCGGATCCTGGAGTACACGGTCCGTCGGGGGAGCGGTGGTGCGGGGGAGCGGCGGGGCGGGGACGGGATCGTGCGCCGGTACCTGGCGCTGGAGCGGTGCCGGGTCACGGTGCTGGGGGACAGGGTGGAGCGGGGTCCGAGGGGGGCGGAGGGCGGTGAGCCGGGCGCGCCCGCTGAGTACTTGGTGGAGCGGGCGGACGGGTCGGTGGAGCGGTTGGGGTCGAAGGATTCGACCGTGCTCGAGCCGGGTGACATGCTCGTCGTGAAGACGGCCGGAGGCGGTGGGTACGGGCGGGTGGGAAAGGCATGAGGATCTCCGAGTTTCAGCGGTTGATGGACGAGATTTACGGGGAGAAGGATCGGGAGCGGGGCCCGGAGCGGACGCTGCTCTGGCTGGTGGAGGAGGTGGGGGAGCTGGCGGAGGCGGTGCGTCGCGGGGACGAGGAGGGGATTCGAGAGGAGCTGGCGGATGTGATCGCGTGGGCCTTCTCGCTGGCCAACGTGGTCGGGGTGGACGTGGAGGAGCTGCTGAGGGAAAAGTATCCGGGGAAGTGCCCGAAGTGCGGGCGGAAGCCCTGCCGGTGCGGCGAGTGAGGGATGGGGTGATCACAGCGGACCTGGGGTTGGTGGGTGAGGGTCTGGAGCCCTACGCGCCGGTGACGGTGGAGGTGCGGGACGGGGTGGTTCGTCGGGTCGAGGAGTGTCGCGAGCGGGGTGGTCGGGCCTACGACGCGCTCCTTCCGGCCCCGTTCAACGCCCACGTTCACGCGGCGGATTGGGCGTTTCGTCACGCGGGTCTGGGCCGGCCGCTGGAGCGGGTGGTGGCCCCGCCGGACGGGTTGAAGCATCGGCTGTTGAGGGAGGTGGACGAGGGGGAGCTGGAGGGGGCGATCTCGGGGTTTCTGGCGGCGTCGTTGCGGTTCGGCTGCCCGGGCGTGGCGGACTTTCGGGAGGGTGGTCCGGAGGGGGTGCGGTTGGGGCTGAGGGCGGCGGGCCGGGTGGGGTTTCCGGAGTACGTGCCGATGGGTCGTCCGGGCTCGTGGGAGCCGGAGCGGTTGGAGGGGGAGCTGCGGCGGTTGCGGGCGGTGACGGAGTTCGTGGGCGTGCCGGACGTGCACCTGCCGGGGGAGGCGTTGGAGGCGGTGCGGGACTCGGGGCTGCGGGTGTTCGTGCACGTGAACGAGAGCTGGCGGTCGGTGCGGGAGTGCGTGCGGGAGCACGGGGTGACGGAGCTGGAGCGGGCGGTGGAGCTGTTGGAGCCGGACGGGGTGGTGCATTGCGTGGTGTTAACGGGCCGGGATGAGGAGCTGCTCAGGGAGTTGGATCCCTTGGTCGTGCTCTGCCCGCGCTCGAACGAGTACTTCGAGCTCGGGGTGCCGGAGGTGGAGCGGCTGCGGGGGTTGAGGCTCGCGCTGGGCACGGACAACGGGATGTGCGTGGAGCCGGACGTGTGGGAGGAGGCCCGGTACGCCTGGCTGCGGTTGGGGATGCGGCCGGTGGACGCGCTGCGGGCGGCGACGGTGACGCCGGCCCGGTTCTTCGGGCTTCCGGTGTTGGAGGAGGGGGAGCGGTTGCGGGCGGTGGGGCTAAAGGGCGTGCCGGCGCTGGATCGGGTGGTGGGGGAGGGGTTGAACCGGGTGGTGGCTCACCTGCTGCAGGTGGTGAAGTTAGCCCGGGTGGAGGTGCTGCTAGGGGAGGGTGGTTGATGGCTCGGTACGTCGTGCTGATGGACGGTTCGGATCCCTCGTTTCGGGCGCTGGATTACGCGCGGGAGCGGACGGAGGACGTGATCGCGGTGTACCTGATCGACGCGCGGGCGTTCAAGGGGTTGAACGAGGAGATGGCGCGTGCGTTGAAGGAGTTCATGCGTCAGGAGGCGTCCCTGATCGAGGAGCTGGTGAGGCGGGAGTACGGGGCGCGGTTCGAGGTGGTGGAGGGGGAGGGTCCGGAGGCCGTGATGGAGTTCGCGAAGGAGGCGGGCGCCGACGCGGTGGTGGTGGGCGTGGGCAGCGTGCCGGGGTTCGAGAAGATCACGTTCCGGCGCGGGATCGAGGAGTGCGTGCGGGACGTGCCGGTGATCCTGGTCCCGGGTTAGCCGAGCTCCTTGCCCATGTACGGGCCCACGCGTTCGTAGCCCAGCCGTCGGTAGTACTCCCGGGTGCCGATGGCGCTGATCACGAGGATCCTCTCCGCGCCGAGCTCGCTCTCCGCGAGCTCCTCCGCCTTCTTCATCAGCCGCTCGCCGAATCCGCGGTGCTGCACCGCCTCCGAGTCCCTCTCGCCGAGGGGGACGGTGGGTCCGACGACCTTCAGCTCGCGCACGATGGCGGTCTCCGGGTCGACCTCGGGGCGGTGCGCGTGCTCCGTGGGCTTCCGTAGGCGTAGGTACCCGAGGATCGCGTCCGCCTCCGGGTCCTCGTAGGCCAGGAAGTAGTCGACGCCGCCCCGCCACGTCCGCTCCCGGATGATGCGCAGCTCGGCCCGCTCCGGGTCGATCTCGACCCCCTCGCGCATCCGGTGACCCGCCTCCCGGCACCGGATGCACCGGCACTCCCAGCCGCGCTCCTCCATGTACTCGTGGACGAGCTGCCGCAGGTTCGTCTTTCGAATGCCCGCCGCGGCCAGGTGCGCCGGGATGTCCCGCTGCACGCGCATGATCCGGCAGTACTCGGGGATGTACCGGCGCTTGGCCTCCGCGATCACCCGCACGGCCGTTTCCTCGTCGTACGGCTCGTACTCGCCCCGCTTCCACAGGTCGTAGAGGGGCGTGTCCTCGAAGACCATGCACGGGTAGATCTTCAGCATGTCCGGCTTGAACCGCGGGTCCTTGAACAGGCGCTTAAACATGCGAAGGTCCCGGTCGGGGTCGGACCCGGGCAGGCCCGGCATCACGTGGTAGCACACCTTAAGGCCGGCGTCCTTCAGGATCCGGGTGGCCTCGATCGTGTCCCGGACCGTGTGGCCCCGCTCGACGCGCTTGAGGATGAAGTCGTAGATCGTCTGCACGCCCACCTCGACGCGCGTGGCGCCCAGCCGGAGCATCCGGTCCACGTGCTCCTCCTTGCAGTAATCCGGGCGGGTCTCGAACGTGATCCCCACGGGCCGGTGCTCGGCGGTCTCCGCGTGCTTCTGCGCCTCCTCGATCGTGAGCGCGTCCTTGCCCGTCAGCGCGTTGAGGCACTCCCGCACGAACCACTCCTGGTAGCAGAGGGGCATGGCCGGGAACGTGCCGCCCATGACGATGAGCTCGACCTTGTCCGTCGGGTGGCCCGATATCTCCAGCTGGCGCAGCCGGGCCTCCACCTGTCGGCGCGGGTGGAAGTCGTGCTCCTTGGCCCGACGACCGGCCGGCTCCTTGCCCGTGTAGCTCTGCGGGACGCCCCGCTCCGGCCCGCCCGGGCAGTACGCGCAGCGCCCGTGCGGGCAGGGGTACGGCTTCGCCATCACGGCGACGACTGCCACGCCCGAGATCGATCGGACGGGCTTCTTCACCACGATCTCGCGGAGCTTCCTCCGCTCCTCGGGCGTCGCGTGCTCCAGCACGTCCGCGTCCGTCGGGAACTTGGACAGCCGATACTTACGGCAGACCTCCCGCTTCGCGTCCTGCAGCTCCCTCTTCGTCCGGATCTCGCCCGAGAGCATTTTTTCGATCAGCTCGCGGCAGGCCCGCTCGAAGGCCTCGGTCTCGGACAACGCGTCTCACCCCCGTGGGGTGGTCGGGGATGCCCGGGATCGCGAAGCTCGCGGGGACCGCGCTCAAGGTGGGGTACGGGTGGGGCAAGACCATCCAAACGTTGGGAATCAGCGCGCTCCTGCACTGGGGGATCTGGGGGCCGGTCGGGCTGGCGGTGGTGGTGGGCGTGTTCTTCCACGAGCTGGGGCACTACCTCGCCTGCCGGCTGCTGGGGGTGCCAGCGTCCGCCCCAGTGTTCCTCCCGCTCGGTGGGGCCTTCGTCGAGCACCTGCCCACCACGCCGGACACTGAGGCGCTCATCGCGGCGGCGGGCCCGTTCAGCGGGGCGCTCGCCGGGCTGATCCTCCTGCCGATCGTCCCGCACGGGGCCGCCTGGAACGCCGCGCTGCAACTGGCCAACCTGCTCCCGATCCCGCCGCTGGACGGGTCCAAGGTGCTGGCGGGGCTGAGGGTCACCTCGGCCCGCTCGCTCGCGGCCCTGGGGCTGGCCGCGCTGACCGTGCCGCTCTGCGCGGTGCCGGTGGCGCTCGTCCTCCACTAGGCACGCAACGTTTTTAAACGTGAGGGAGGGGCCCGGTACGGGCGCGCCGCGGCAGCTCAGCCTGGTTAGAGCGCGGCCTTGGTAAGGCCGTGGTCCCGGGTTCAAATCCCGGCCGCGGCTCCACCGGAAATCGTTACGATTCTCATAACGATTCGCGGGCCGGATCAGCGCAGGGAGGGAAACCGGTCCCGCCCGCACGCGACGTCGGCCAGCGCCATTCGGGCCAACCCCCGAGCCACGTTCTCCACGGCGAGCTCGTCCCGAACGCGGGCCAGCCGGCGGATCCCCTCCACGGCCTCCGCGGCCAGCCGGCGGGGGGAGTCGGCGTCCCGGTACCGCTTCGCGTGCGGGCACTCCGGCTCGACCCTGGGCAGGCTCAACCGCTCGCGGATCTCCCGGTAGATCCGGGCCGTGCGGAGCTCGCTGACCACGTACAGGGGACGGAGGAGGTAGGCGTCGTCCTCCTCCAGGTACTCCGCGGGCGGGAACGTGCCCGCTCCCCGGGCCCGGTTCGCGCTCATCAGCAGCGTCTCCAGCGCGTCCTCGGCCGTGTGCCCATACGCGACCCAGTCGTACCGCTCCGCAAGCTCCCGGCGGCGCAGGGCGGAGCAAACCTTGCACGGCGGCTTGTTCATCTCCTCCGCCAGGTCCTCCACGTCCTCGGACGGTCGCACGAACTTCAGCCTGTAGCCCAACTCCTCGGCCATCCGCTCCAGGTCCCGCCGATACGGGCGCCAGATCTCCACCCCGCAGACGCGCACGTCGACGGTCACGAGCCGCGCCTTCGCGTCCCACCCCTCGAGGAACGGTCGGAGGGCGAGCGCGCAGGTGAAGCTGTCCTTGCCCCCGCTGAAACCGATCGCCAGGTCACCCTCGGGCTCGCCGAACGCCTCGGAGACCGCCTCCAGCACGGCGGAGACGTTCTCGTGGACCCTCCGGTAATCCTCCCCGTACACGGAGTTGGGGGCGAGCGGCCTCGCGTCCCAGGACACGGTCAACCCTTTCAGCCTCGTGACCCGCACGGGCCGTCCCCCTCGGCAGCGGTCTCCCCGATCATCCCGCCCCGGGTCACCCCCGCCCTCTCGTCATCCGGGGGTGAGGGGCGCGTGTGGAGGGCGGAGCGACGGCTGGCGCTGGTCTACGACGAGGAGTACCTGGAGCACGAGCAGCACCCCACGCATCCGGAGCGGCGGGAGCGCCTCTCCTACACCGTGGACCGACTGCGCGAGGAGGGCGTGCTTGAGGTGGAGGGGATCGAGCTGGTTGAACCGAGGCCGGCGGGGAGGGAAGAGCTCGAGCTGGTGCACGAGCCGGAGCACGTGGAGCTGATTCGTCGGATGAGCGAGCAGGGTGGCGGGGTCATCGACGCGGACACGATCGTCACGGGTCGCACGTACGAGCAGGCGAGGCTGGCGGCGGGCGGGGCCCTCCGGGCGGTCGAGCTGACGGTGAGCGGGGAGTACGACGTCGCCTTCGCCATGGTGAGGCCGCCCGGGCACCACGCGGGCCGGGCGAAGGCGGCGGGCTTCTGCTACTTCAACAACGTTGCGATCGCCGCGGAGTACGCGCTTCGGGAGCTCGGCGTGGAGCGGATCGCGATCCTTGACTGGGACGCGCACCACGGGGACGGAACGCAGGAGATCTTCTACGACCGGGACGACGTGCTGTACGTCTCTATACACCAGGATGGGAGGACCCTGTACCCGGGCACCGGGTTCCCGCACGAGGTGGGTGAGGGGAAGGGCGAGGGGTACACCGTGAACATCCCGGTGCCCCCGGGCTCGGGGGATCGCACCTACCGACGGGCCTTCAAGCGAATCATCGACCCGATCGTGCGCGAGTACGGGCCCGACCTGATCCTGATCTCCGCGGGCCAGGACTGCCACTTCACCGATCCGATCACGAACCTGGCGGTGACCGCCCGCGGCTACGAGTGGATGATGCGGAGGGCGGTGAAGCTGGCCGAGGAAGTGAACGCCCTGGGCCCCGTGGCGGTGCTGGAGGGAGGGTACTCCGTGGAGGACGGGCTCCCGTACACCAACCTGGCCGTCGTCTGCGGGCTGGCCGGGCTGCCCACGGACCTGCGCGAGCCGGCCGGATCACCGGAGGAGAACCCGGAGGGCCCCGAGCGGGTGGAGGAGGTGGCGCGGCGCCTCTCGAAGTACTGGGAAGTCCTCAGCCGATCCTGACGCGGCGTCGAAGTAGAAGCGCTAAGACGGGCAGGTGGACGACGGGCCCGGTGGGCGTGCGATCGAGGGGTGCCCCGGGCCGAGTGGTCCTGGAGGCCCGGTCACTCGTCCCGCCGTTCCGGGCCCCGTTCTCCCCCTTCCTCTCCTCACTCACCTTCTTCCTCGCCTCCTTCACCTCCGAGGATCCCTCCGATCTCGCGCTCCCGCCCTGGGGCCGCCCGGTAGGGGCGCTGCTCGTTCGAGCTCCGGTGCCTCCTTGGGTCGGAGCGGTTCGAGCCGCCTTTCCGGCCTGGGCGGGTCCGGGGCTAATCTCGGACCTCGCGACCTTGGCGCGGCCCGCGCTCGAACCTCCACTGGCGCCCAGCGGGGCGTGGTGTCGTCCTCCCACCACCCTAAGGTACCGCTCGTTCACCGCTCGGGCGAGCTCCCGGGCCGCGTCGAGCAGCGACCTCAGGTACCTCTTCACCAGGTCGAGGTTCTTCCACCCCTGCAGGGCCGCGTAGAGGGCCGCGTCGTTCCAGGCCAGTTGGACCACCCGGTCGAGGCGGCGCTCCAGCTCCCGGTCCACGAGCCCCAGTTCCAGGAGCCGGCTCAGCCGGTCGTCGACGCTCCTGAGGGTTTTCAGGTACCGCTCGTACAGGCACCGAACCTCCGGGTCCACCTGCAGGTCGCGGATCGGCGCGTACCCCTCGTACCGGAGGGCGCGCTCGTAGCTCGGGGTGGGAAGCTCGATCGAGCGGTACGAGTCCAGGTTCCTCACCACCCGTTTGGGGTCTGCGAGCTCGATCCGGGCGGTCAGCCCGTCCACCCTCAGGGTGACGCCCCGCTTGAGCCGGTCCAGGAGGGACTCGAACTCCGACAGCGTCGCGTCGCTCATCTGCCACGGCTCGAGCAGCACCCACACCACCAGCCGGTCGCCGTCTCGCACCAGGCCCGATCGTAGGAGCAGCTCGAGGCCCCGCTCGAGCCGGGAGAGGGCGAGGTCGGCCGAGCCGCCCAGGTCGTTCGTGAACGACAGGGCGGGTAGGTGGTAGATCGTGGTCCCCTCCACCTTCCACCGGCCGACGAGGAGGTGCCGGCCGACCGCGTCCACCCGGGTTAGCTCCGGGTACCTTCGCCGGAGGAAGTCCGGGTCGACTCCCGGTCCCAGGCCGCTGACCAGCGCGCGGATCCCGACCTTCGCGCAGGCCCTCAGTGTGGTCTCGTCGAGGACCCAGTACGGAACGTGGAGGAGCGGGTCCGGGCGGTCGAGCCGGTCTCGGGCGTACTGGAGGCCGCGGACGAGCTCCCAGTACTGGATGGAGTAGGGGAGGCCACCCAGGGCGTGGGAGACCGTCTGCGTACCCGTGACGGTGATCGTGCCGTTGTCGGCGAACTCCCGCAGCACCCGGGTCACGTCGGGGGCGTTCCGGTGGGCCGCCTCGAAGTAGAACGCGGCCAGGCTAACATCATGCTCGCGGCACCAGGTGAGTAGCTTCCTCAGCTGGGAGGCGTGGGCCGGGGACCACGCGTTGTTGTCCGTGTACGGGACGACGTGGAGCGTGACGTCCGCCGCCCCGGGCGCGGGGGTGAGGAGTAGGGCGAGCAGGAGGGTCAGCACGGGGGATCACCCCCTTCGGGTCACCCCCTTGGATTCTGAAATTAGTAAACTTGGTAGGGCGGGCGGGGGCTATCGGCGCCTCAGGGCGAGCCTCTCCTGGAGGCCGTGGAGTCGGACGGCGCCCTCGGCCACCCGCTGGTCGAACTCCTTCTCCTCGTAGGAGATCAGGCGCTCGTCGTACAGGGAGTGCGGGGACTCCCGGGAGACGACCTGGACGCGCCCCTTGTGCAGCTTGACCCGTACCGTGCCCGTCACGTGGCGCTGCGTGGAGTCGATGAACGCCTCGAGGTGCTCCCGGAGCGGGTCGAACCAGAGGCCCTGGTACACGAGCTCCGACCAGAGGTCGTCCATGCGGTCCTTTAGGGCGAGTTCGCGGCGGGTCAGCGTCAGGGCCTCGAGCGCCCGGTGGGCCTCCAGGAGCGTCACGGCGGCGGGCGCCTCGTACACCTCCCGGGACTTGAGCCCGACCACCCGGTCCTCGATGATGTCGATCCGGCCCACCCCGTGCTCGCCGGCCGTCTCGTTCAGGTACCGAACGATTTCCACCGGGTCCTCGCGACCGTCCGCGGAAACCGGGACGCCCTCCTCGAACTCGATCTCCACGACCTTCGGCTCGTCGGGCGCCTCCTTGGGGCTACGCGTCCACTCGAAGACCTCCTCGGGGGGCTCCCGGGTGGGATCCTCGAGCTCGCCCCCCTCGATGGACCGACCCCAAAGGTTCTCGTCGATGCTGTAGGGGCTGTCCGCGTCCACGGGCACGGGAATCCCGTGCTCCCGGGCGTACTCGATTTCCTCGTCCCGGGTCAGGTTCAGCTCGCGGATCGGGGCGAGGATCTCGAACTCGTCCCCGGCGTGGGCGCGGAGGTACGCCTCGAACCGGTACTGGTCGTTCCCCTTGCCCGTGCACCCGTGGGCGATCGCGTCCGCGTCCACCTCCCGGGCCACCTCGAGGACCTTCTCGGCCAGGAGCGGGCGGGCGAGGGCGGTGCTCAGCGGGTACCCCTCGTACTCCGCGTTGGCCTTGACGGCCCGCCAGCAGTACTCGGTCACGAACTCCTCGAGGCAGTCGATCGTGCGGTGCTCGTCGGCCAGCTTCCGGGCCTTGCGCTCGGCCTCCTTCACCTCCTCCTCCGGCTGGCCCACGTAGCCCGTTACCGTGATCACCTCATCGTACCCGTACCGCTCCCGGAGCAGCTCGATGCAGACGGACGTGTCCAGCCCGCCGGAGTACGCGAGGACGACGCGGGACACCGGACCCCTCCCCCGAACCGTCGTGGGGCCGGCCCGTGCCCGGTCACGGGGCATAAATCGGTGACCGTGGTGGACCCGGCGCCGCCCGGTTCGCGCGGTCGGGAGGGGTCCGGATCAGCCTGCCCGAGCCACATCATCCGGTCAGCTAGGGCCGTCTGTCATCACGGGGGGATCGGGCTTGGTTCGGGTGGGGATCGCGGCGTCGCGACGGGTGAAGGGGGGACTAAGGAGGGTCGCCCGGGCGGTGGAGAGGGTGAACGGGGTGGACGCGGTGGTCTACGCCGATGACCGGGTCGACGCGGGCGTGAGGGTCGTTCGCTGCGAGGATCCGGGGTCCAGGATGGTTGCGGACCTGCTCGACGGGGAGCTGGACGCGGCGGTCCGGGGGGCGGTGCCGGCGGCGTGCGTGAAGGAGCTGGTGGAGAGGTTGGGGGTCGGGTTCACGGGCCGGTCCACCGTGCTGGAGCGGGATGGTGGTTTTACCCTGTTAACCCCGGTGGGGATCGATGAGGGGTGGGAGGTGGGAGAGCTGGTGCGCCTTGGGGAGCTCGCGGTGGACTTCTGTCGGCGGCTCGGGGTGGAGGAGCCCCGGGTCGCGGTCGTGTCCTCGGGGCGGCTGGAGGACGTTGGTAGGCATCCGCGGGTGGACGAGTGGCTGGCCGTGGGTGAGCTGGCGGCGCGGCTTCTGCGGGAGAGGGGGTTGCGGGCGGAGCACGTTGGGATCCTGGTGGAGCGGGCGGTGGATCGGGACGTGCTCCTGTTCACGGGCGGGGTGCTGGGGAACCTGGCGTTCCGGACGCTCTCCCTGGTGGCCGGGTTCAGGAGTCACGGGGCCCCGGTGCTCTCGGCGCTGTCAGAGGGGGTGGTGTTCGTGGACACGTCCCGGGCGCAGCGGTCCTCCGGGTACGCGCGGGCGCTGCGCTTGGCCGCCCGGCTGGCGGGGGGTTAGCGGTCTGTCGCGGGAGCGGTTTGAGCGGGCCCTGAGGGAGCGTCTGCCTGAGGAGGTGGTGGGGAAGGTCCCCCGGCGGTGGCAGCAGCTGGGTGACGTCGTCGTCATCCGGCTGTACGAGGACGAGTGCTGGAGGTACCGGCGGGAGATCGGGGAGGCGCTGAGGGAGGCGACGGGGGCCCGGTCGGTCGTCGCGCTCCGCCGGGTGGAGGGGACCTTCCGAGAGCCGGTTGGGGAGGTGGTGGCGGGGGACGAGAACGCGGAGACGGTGCACCGGGAGCTGGGATTGAGGTTCAAGCTCGATCCGACCCGGATCATGTTCGCACGTGGGAACTTCGAGGAGCGGCGGCGGTTGCTGGAGTCGGACCTGTCGTCTCGGACGGTGTTCGACATGTTCGCGGGGATCGGCTACTTCACCCTGCCGGCCGCTCGGGCGGGGGCCCGGGTGGTCGCGGCCGAGCTGAACCCGGTCGCGTACCGGTACCTGCTGGAGAACCTGGAGCTGAACCGGGTGGAGGGGCGGGTGCGCGCCTTCCTGGGGGATTGCCGCGAGGTCGCTCGGTTCGTGAGGGACGCGGACCTGGTGATCCTGGGGTACCTGCACGGGACGTTGGACTTCCTGCCGCACGCGTGCGCGGCGGTGAGGGACGGCGGCAGGCTGATCGTTCACGAGGTGTTTCCGAAGCGATGGGACGAGGGGAGGGTGGCGCGGCGGGTGGTGGAGGCCCTGCCGGAGGGTTACGAGGGCGAGGTGGTGGACGTGCGCCGGGTGAAGAGCTACTCGCCCGGGTTGGATCATTACGCGGTGGAGCTGCGGGTGCGTCGGAGGTAGTCCAGCACGCGCTCGAGGGCTACGTCCAGGCGGGGTCCCATGCCGAGCATGTCGTTGGTCCAGTAGGAGGCGAGCATGCCGATCACGCGGCCGCGCTGGGTGATAGGGGCTCCCGCGTCCCCGGGCCGGGGCACGTACGAGGGGATGGTGGCCCGGACGTAGTTCCGGTCGACCGACTCGATCCGGCACTCGTGCGTCCGGTCCGTTTCCAGCCGGCCGTGACCCAGCCGGGGGGTTCCCACCTCGTCGTGGTCGGCCAGCTCCGGGAACTCCAGCACGTAGACGGCGGTGTTGAGCTTCCTGCTCTCGTACAGCTTGGGGCACTGGACGCCGTCGATCAGGACGCGCCGGGGCGCCGGCCTCGCCCCGCGGACGGTGAAGATCAGCGAGTACCGGGCCACGCGCACGATGGCCCCGATGCGCCGCAGCGGGCCCCGTCGACACCGCAGCCGGTGCCCGCGGCGGATCCTGGTCAACCCCGCTTCACCTCCTCCACCGTCGCGACCCGGAGCCCCTCGTCCCGCGCCAGGTCCTCGATCGCCTCGAGGTGCCGGTCCTCCAGGCCCCGCGGGTCGACGATGACCCGCTTCGCTCCGGGGGTCTTGCGTCGGACCTCGTGGAACTGGTCGCGAAGGTACTCCCCGTCGACCGCGTACTCGGGCACGATGTGCCCGTAGGCGAGCCGGTCGTCGGACAGGGCCACGTCCGTGTGCGCGGGGGCGTAGTGACCGCCCCCGTACCCGATGACCGGGGTCACGTCCGGGGGGTCCGCGGCGGCGAGGATGGCCCGGGCGCAGGCCTCCCCGGCGTCCGGGTCCGTCCATCGCTCCTCGTCGGAGCCGATCTCTAGGAAGAAGCAGGGGACGCCCGGGTCCGACGGTCCGTGGTGCGTGGCCTCGTAGGACACGTCGTAGTCGAGTCCCCGCCTGTCCCGGAAGCGCTTGAGCTCGAGCAACGCCGCCTTCATCCCGGCGGGGTCGGCCGTACAGACCTCCAGCGGCTTGCCGCCGAACTTGGCCTCAGGGGTGGGGTTGCCGGGAGCGTGCACGGTGAGGCAGGGTTTGCCGGACGCGCTCTCGTGCCGGGAGGCGAAGACGATCGCGTCGAACCGCCGGGCCAGCTCCCGGCACTCGTCCTCCTCGATCAGGTCCCCCAGGGACTGGACAGTGTGGATCCGGACCCCCTCGACCTCCCAGGCCTCCACAGTGTAGGTCGGAAGCTCCTCCACACCCACGCGCTCGGCGTCGGACAGCAGGTTCTCCGCGATATTTTTAGAGGCCGGGTCGTCGGGGTTCCAGACGACCGCGATTCTCCTCAACGTGGGCCCCGGCCGGGGGCGCGCCGGGATGATTTTAGGAATCTCGGGCAGCCCGCGGGAGGGGAGCAACACGGAGTACCTGGTTAAGGTGGCGCTCGAGGCGGCCGAGGAGGTGTCCGGGGAGGAGACCGAGTTCATCTCCGTGCGCGACCTGGACATCTCGCCCTGCCGGGCGTGCGACGAGTGCGTGGAGACGGGCGAGTGCGCCGTGAAGGACGACATGCAGGACGTGTACGAGCTGATGCGCGAGTGCGACGGGATGATCGTCGGGTCGCCCGTCTACTACGGCGGCGTCAGCGCGCAGCTGAAGGCGCTGATGGACCGCACCCGGCCGCTGCGCATCAACTGGGAGCTGAAGGACAAGGTGGGCGGGGCCATCGCCGTGGGCGGGGCCCGGAACGGCGGTCAGGAGCACACGCTCCGGGACATTCAGAACTTCTTCATGATCCACGCGATGATCGTCGTCGGGGACTCGGACCCCACGGCCCACTTCGGCGGCGCGGGCGTGGGGCTGGAGCCGGGTGACGTGAAGAAGGATGAGGAGGGTGTCGAGACGGCCCGGAACACCGGGAAGCGCGTTGGGGAAGTTGTTAAACTGATCAAGGGGTAGGTCAGGCCGGGCGGACCCATGGCCGCCGACAACGCCAGCCACGGGATCCTGGAGAAGATCGAGGGAGACGTGCTCGAGTTCGTGAACAGCCTCTCCAAGCTGATGGAGGTGCCGGTACCCACGGAGGTGGAGGTGCCCAAGGGCTGCCGGGTCATCTGGGAGGGCGAGTCGCTGATCATCTCGTCCGAGGAGGAGGACATCGAGGTTCGGCTGGATGTACCTTCCAACGTTCGGATCTCCCCGAAGCGCGCCGTGGGACCCGCCATCCTGCGCATTCACGTGGACTGGGAGCTGGACAAGGAGCTGGAGAACAAGCTGGTGCAGGCGCTGAAGAGGTTCCGGGAGCGGCTCGCCTACTCGTCGCCCAACATCGTTCCCAGCGAGGACCGGTACTCCGAGGTCTCGGTGGTGCCGATCTTCGAGGTGGACGCGGCCACGCTGCTGGAAATGGAGTACTCCGCCCTCCGCATCTCGTACATCATGGGCAAGGCGGAGCTGAAGCGCGCCTTCGTCTCGCTGGCGCTGACCAAGGCCGCGAGCGTGACCGCGGCCCGCAACCTGGCGGAGGATCCCTCCGGGATCCAGGAGGGCGGATCCTCGGAGGCGGCGGTGCTCCCGTACCTCCGCGTCGGCAGGAAGATCACACGGATGAACGAGATCCCGCTAAGCGCGGACGAGGTGTTCACGATCGACAGCGTGCCGAGCGACGTGAAGGTGATCTGGATGAACTGGAAGTACCTGCCTCGAGTCATGGCGTGGGGACTGGACGGGATCACCGCGCGGCAGGGTTGGGAGCGTTCCGACATCGCCGTGGCCCACGTGGACGTGCTAGGCAGCCTGTACTCGTACCACCTATCCACGCTTCTGGACCTACCCTCCTTCGACCTCTCGTACATGCTGTACCTGAAGTACCGGTCGAAGCTCCCGAAGCGGAAGCTGTGGAAGGATGACAGCGGCTCCCACTACCTGTTCTGGACGCAGCTGGAGGCGTTCGAACGCCTCGACGTGGAGACCCTGATCCTGATCGTGACCAAGGAGGAGTGCGAGGGCTGGGTGAGGGAGTGCGTGGAGGAGGACGCGGGGCTGGAGGTGATCGAGGTGTACGGGGACGACCCCAAGGATCTAGTCGGTGAGCTTGAGAACCTCCTCGGCGACATGGGCGAGGAGATCAACGGGGTACAGCGGGTGGAGGTGGAGCCGGTCGCCATCAAGTCGCGCACGAAGCCGAAGGCCGAACGGCCGGTGCCGATACGGTTCTACCGGGAGGTGGCGGAGCTGGCGACCAGGAGGGTGCTCCCGGAGATTCACATCAAGGGGAGGTGAGGGCCGAGAGCACGTCCGTGACGCTGATGACGCCCACCGGGTTCCCCTCGCAGCCGACGACGAACGCCCGGGTCGCGTCGTGCTCCCGCATCACCTCCAGCGCCCGGATTAACGGGTCCTCGGGCTCGACGACGGGAGGCTCCGGGTTCATCACCTCCTCCACGCTCGCCTCCAGGATCTCGTCCCACTCCCCCCACCGGTCGAGGATCAGCCGCATGAGGTCCTCTTCTTCCACCACGCCAACCAGCTCGCCCGCGTCGGACACGACGGCGATCCCGTGCACGCCCACGTCCACCATCTCCAGAATCGCGTCCCGGACGGTGGCGGTCATCGGGACCTGGGCCACGCCCATCGTCATGTGATCCTTAACCTTTCTACCCTCGGGCATCGGAGGCCCCGCAGGGGGACCGGACCCGGTGAAGATAACCTTAGCGGGAGAGACGCTGGACGTGGATCGGCTCCTCCGGGAGCTGCCCACGCGGACGGTCACGGCCGCCCTGATCCGGGACGGAGAGGTGAAGGCGTACGAGGAGGCGGACGGGGAGCACGCGGAGCGGAAGCTCGTCCGCAATCACGACGTGTCCGATGGCGTGGTCTTCGTGACCGTGCGACCCTGCCTGTACTGCGCCCGGGAGCTCGCCAGGGCCGGCGTGGCGGGGGTCGCCTGCCTCGGCCGGGGCCGCGGGCTGGGGCCCTACTACCTGGCCCGGAAGGGGATCGAGGTAGTGGAGGTGCACCCCGGCCGGGCCCCCTACTACGACCCGGTGGAGCGGCTGGATGTCCTGGTTACCTTCGGCGGCAACCCCTACCTGACCGAGGAGGACGTGGCCGCCCGGGTGTACTGCCTGCTCACCGGCGAGGGGATGAAGGTGGACATCGCCCCGGCCCCGGAGAACCTGGCCGGCCGGGTCGAGATCACGGTGCGTCGAGGGGACGCGAGGCGGGCCGCCCAAACGATCCAGCGCGAGCTGCCCACGTTCAACGTTCATCACTTCGTGCTGAGCGACCGGTTCGAGGACCGGGAGGAGCTCTCCCGGAGGGTGCTGAGGGAGGTGGAGCCGCTGGTGAAGGACCCGTTCGCCGTTCGGGCCCGGATCGCGCGCGCCGGCCTCTTCTCGTCCTCCCGCGACGCCGAGGTGTTCCTGGGGGACGTGCTGACCGAGGCCGGCCACGAGGTGGACCTGGACGAGCCGAGGACCGTGGTGTACGTGGACGTACTGGGCGACCGGGTGTCCGTGGGCGTTGAGGAGCGCTGAGTACCTGGCGTACCTCCGGCGCCGCTACGGGCTCCGGCCGAACCGGCGGCTGGGACAGCACTTCATGGTGGACGACCGGCTGCTGCGGTTCATGGTGGAGGCGGCGGGGGTGGGGCCCGGGGACACGGTGCTCGAGATCGGGCCCGGCCCCGGACTGCTGACCCGGTACCTGATCGAGCGGGCCGGCCGCGTCGTGGCCGTGGAGCTGGACGAGCGCCTGGTGGAGGTGCTGGAGCGGGAGCTCGGGGACGCCGAGAACCTGGAGATCGTGCACGCGGACTTCCTGGAGTACGGCGTGCCCGAGGAGGTGAACAAGGTGGTGTCGAACCTGCCCTACCAGATCTCCTCGGAGGCCACGTTCGAGATCCTGCGCTCCGACGTGGAGCGCGCCGTGCTCACGTACCAGCGCGAGTTCGCCGAGCGGATGACGGCCGAGCCCGGCACGCGCGGGTACGGCCGGCTCACCGTGATGGTCAACCTGCTCGCCCGGGTCGAGGTGCTGCGCGCCGTTCCCCGGCGGGCCTTCGTGCCGCCGCCCCGGGTCAGTTCCGCGATCGTCCGGCTCGAGCCCCGCCCCGAGTCCGAGCTCCCGGACGTGGACCCGGAGACCCTGGAGGCCGTCTGCCGGGGACTCTTCCAGCACCGCCGGAAGACCGTCCGCAACGCGCTGAGGCTGTCGGCCCACGAGTGGGGAGGCGACGAGGAGGTCGTGGAGGAGGTCCTCCGGAGGCTACCCGAGGAGTTGCTGGACAAGCGACCCCTACACCTAACCCCCGAGGAGGTCGTGAGGGTGGCCCGATGCGTGGAAAGGGCGCGCGGCTCGAGCTGATCGTGTGGTCCCCGGTCCGACTGTTCGGTGCCACGCCCGGGGCCGTGGTGGGGCTGAGGGGAGATGAGACCGAGCTCCTCTTCGATCCCGGGGGGTGGCGGGAGGGGTACGAGCGACGCGTTCCCGGATGGGCCCGCCTGCCCGAGTGGGTGAAGTCGTCCCCCGGGCTGTTCCGGAGGTTCGGTGAGCCGGACCCGGAGTGCACGCTGGTCACGCACCATCACACGGATCACGCGAAGCACGGGGGAGAGTACGGCCGGGCGTACGCTCACCCGGACGCGATCGGCAGGATCGAGCGCAGGTTCGGGTACCGCCCGCGCCCGGCGTCGGAGTGCGACCTCGTGGTCGAGACCATCGAAACGGGGCACTGCCCCGGCGCGGTGGCCTACGTCGTTGAAGTGGACGGATGCCGGCTCCTGTTCACGGGTGACGTGAACCCGGACGCGTTCCTGCGCCGGGACCTTCCCCGGGTGGACGTGCTGGTGGCAGAGTGCTCGGGGGTGCCGGGCCACCTGGACCGGCCCGGGCTGGAGCGACTTTGCACCGTCGTGAGGCCCAAGGTCGTGGTACCCGTCCACTTGATCGCCTACGAACCCTGGTTCGTGCGCGAGCTGGACGTCGACGCGGCCGTGGTGGAGCCGGACTTCGGCCTGCGCGTCGACTTGACCGCGTGCCTGGAGGCGGAGGTCCCCTGCGCCCGGGAGTACCACCTGTGCACGCGCTGCATGCGGGGCTCGGGGTGCCCCGTGTTCCGGTTCGTGCGCCACCTCCGGTGCCCGGAGTGCGGGAACCCCGCCACGCTTCAGGGTGAGGATCCGGAGCGGGTGAGGTTGGTCTGTCCCCGGTGCGGGGAGAAGTCGGGGTGGGTGGACTACGGCGAGGTGATCCGGGCGGTGTCCGAGTACGGTGAGGGGTCCCGGGTGAGGGAGTGGGCGGCTCGGCCTGGGGAGTACTCCTCATCCCTGCGTCGGCTAAAGGAATTCTCACCACGGCCCGGGCCGGGCGGGGACCGAAACGCTTAACGTTTTCCCTGCGCGCCGGGCGTTAGGGGGCCCTAACATGAGGTGGCGTGGCCGGGGTCGCTGGCGCGGCGGCCCGGGTCGGCCCGGAAAGGGTCCGTGCCATCTGTGGTGGCTCCTTCGCTGGTCCACGACGTACCCGAGCCCGCTACGCCGGTACCCGTGATTCCAGCGCCTCGAGGTCCACTTCTTCCAGCACCTCCCTGACCTTCCCCGCCACCATCTTGTCGGAGATAACGCCCTCCACGCGCACCCTGCACCGCGTGCCGAGCAGCTCCGAGCCACCCTTGATCAGGACCTTCGGCCCACCGAGCACCGGCCAGCCGACGGCGTTCCTCGGGTTCCTCAGGTCCTTCTCCGCCACGAAGACCTCGAGTTCCTTCCCCACCAGCCGCCGCTTGAGTCGGGTGTTGAGCTCCCGGGCCGCGTCCGCGATGAGCTTGCTGGCGCGGCTCTCCCTGGGGTGCGGGCCCGGGGGAAGGTCGCCGAAGGCCGAGGCGGGGAGCGGTCGGAACCGGTACACGGTCACCTTCTCCGCGCCGAGCTCGACCGCGCGGCGCATCACTCGGACGGTCGCCCGGGCCGACTCCGTCGTCTGGCCCGGGAGCCCGTACACGAAGTACACGTGCGGTCTCAGGCCCGCCCGGCGGAGCAGTCGCACGGCCCGGAGGGCCTCCTTCACGGTGGACGGCTTACCGATCGCCCGCAGGAGTCGCGGGTCCCCCGTCTCCACGCCCACGCTTACGGAGGTGCCCCGGCAGTACTCGCCCAGTAGCTCCGCGACCTCCCCGTCCACGAGGCAGGCCTTCACGTTCTCCACGAACACGACCTCGACCCGCTTGGAGACGCGTCGGAGCAGCCGCTCCAGGGCGTCCAGGTTCGGGGGCGGGTGCCGGGGGTCCGTGAGGGGCTCCTTCCCCCGCCGATAGTCCAGCACGTCCGAGGCGCTGAGCACGATCCTCCTCACGCCCTCCCTGACGAGGCCGCGCACCTCCCGGGCGATGTCCCTCAGCGGTCGGGAGCGGGAGGGTCCGAACAGGGAGGGGACCGAGCAGAACCCGCAGCCGGGCGGGATCCCCTTAGGGCACTCCCACCGTTCCCTCCCCTCCCCCTCCCGGCACCGGCCGCAGCCGGTGCACTTCCGGCCGTCCGGTAGCTCGAGGGTCGTGCGGTACGAGTTGCTGCACCCGCGCACCACCTCGACGTACACGCGCGCGGCCCAGCGGGTGGGATAGGCCCGGATGAACTCGGGCCGTGGGGTGCCCGGCTTCTCGGTCACGGGGCGGGGGCCGGGGAACTCGACGTCGTCGCCCCGCCTCCAGTAGGCGCCCTTGACGGGGCCGCGGCGCTCGAGGAGCTCGGGTAGGGTGCGCTCGCACTCCCCCACGACCGCCGCGTCGGCCCCGGTCTTGAGGAGGGCGTTGGGGTCCGCGGCCCCGGGGCCGCCGAGGAACTTGAAGGCGTCGGGGCACCGCTCGAAGACGCGGCGGGCGGCGCGCTCGTCGCCCGTCATCACGCTGACGCCCACGTGGTCGTAGGGCCCCGGGTCCCTCAGCCGCTCGAACTCGACCAGGTCGGCCTCGTACCCGTGCTCGGATAGGATGGAGGCGACGAGGCGGGGGCCCGCGCCGATCACGTCCCGGGAGCGCACGCGGCGCCCGGACCCGGCCCCCAGGGCGTCGACGATCAGCGCGCGCTCGGTCAAGTCGATGGGCACCCGCGCGCCGGTTGAGTTTCTCCGTCGTTCACGCCCAACTCACGTCTCGCCCCTTTTACGATGATCTCCGTCCACCGGAACGGCCGGTTCAGGGGGTGAGGAGTTGTCGGAGCAGGTGGAGATTCAGCCCACGACCAGGCACGAGGGTCACGGTAAGCTCGTTCTGTACGTGGACGACGAGGGGTACGTGGAGCGCGCGTTCTACCTGAACACGTCGGCGATCCGAGGCTTCGAGGCGATGGCCAAGGGACGGCCCGCGGAGTTCGTTCAGGTGGCCGTGATGCGAATCTGCGGCATCTGTCAGGCCACGCACGGCACCGCGTCCGCCGAGGCGTTCGAGCGCGCGATGGGGATCGAGCCGCCGCGGGACGGGCGGCTGCTGCGGGAGCTCTGCGCGCTGGGTAACCGGATCCAGTCCCACGTCCTGCACCAGCTGCTGGTGCTGGACGACTTCGTGGAGGAGGAGAAGGAGAAGGTGGAGGCGATCAAGCGGATCCAGCAGATCCGCAAGATCGGCCAGTACGTGGTGGACGTGGTGGGCGGGGAGGGCATCCACCCGCCGAACATCCGGATCGGCGGCATGGCGGAGAACATCTCGGAGAGCGCGCGGAAGCGGCTCTACCGGCGACTGCGTGAGGCCCGGGAGCTGATGGAGGAGCAGCACGAGTTCATGCGGGAGATCGTGGAGCGGTTCGCGGAGGAGAACGACCTGGACCTGGACGAGTTCGGGCGTCACGATCAGCCCTTCATGGCCACGCACCCGACGTACGGGGACCCGGAGCGGCTGGACCTGGACCGAGTGGTCGAGGTCCTGCCGATCGAGTACTACGGTGAGGAGCACAAGGAGGAGGCGTACGAGCACAACGGTCAGATCCCGCTGTACGACGGCGTCCCGGTCGAGGTGGGGCCGCGGTCCAGGTACGTGGTGTTCGACGGCGTGGACCCGCGGGGCGTCCTGTACATCCACATCCTGAGGTCGCAGGAGACGCTGGCGGCCATCGACCGGTGCCTGAACATCCTGGAGGAGCTCAACACGAGCGGTAAGACGCTCGCGGAGTGGGAGCCGCGGGCCGGTACCGGCGTGGGCGTGCACGAGGCGCCGCGGGGCACGAACGTGCACATCGCCACGGTCAACGAGAAGGGGATCGTCGAGGACTACCGCATCATCGCGGCGTCCACGTGGAACTTCCCGGTGGTGGAGAAGGCGATTGAGGGCGAGCATCAGGAGTACGCCGAGGTCATCATGCGCTGTTACGACATATGAGCATCGTGCGCCGCTCACGTGGTCAAGGAGGTTCGGGATGCCGACTCCGGCGAGAAGCTGGGTGAGTCCCTCATCAGCCTGAAGGGATGACCGCCGCGGGGAACCCCGAAAGGGGGACCCGCGGCGGGACCGGCCCCCACGCGGGGGCCGTCGCCTCCCCCTTTCCCACCCTTCGCACCCTTCGTCTTCCTCCCGTTCTCCCCCTTCGTCCCCTTCCCACCGTTGCCCCGGGGGTGTGCCGTTGGTTCGGCTCGCGTACGTGCAGCTGGCCGGGTGCTGCGGGTGCCTGGTCTCGCTGGCCGACACGTACGAGCGGCTGCTGGACATCCTCGATGAGGTGGAGCTGGTCTACTGCCAGACGCTGATGGACGAGCGGGAGATCCCGGAGTGCGACGTGGCCGTCGTTGAGGGAGCCGTCTGCCTGAATCACGAGGAGTGCGTGGAAGTGGCTCGAGGGCTGGAGGAGAAGGCCGACACCATCGTGGCGCTCGGGGCCTGCGCGGCGACGGGCAACTTCATGCGGTACTCGCGGGGCAACGAGCAGTCCGCCCCCACGCACGAGGCGTTCGTGCCGCTGACCGAGGTGGTGGACGTGGACTACGCGATCCCCGGCTGCCCGCCGGCCCCGGAGGCGATCGAGCGGTTCCTGACGCTGCTCCTGGAGGGGAAGACGGACCTGCTGGAGCCCTTCGCCAAGCTGGCGGAGGGGAAGACGGAGTACTGCGGTTGCGACCTGATGTACCACGTGGTGAACAAGAACATGTGCATGGGTTGCGGCACGTGCGCGGCCGCCTGCCCGACCCGGGCGATCGAGATCGTGGACGGTCGGCCGGTGGTGAACGAGGATCGCTGCATCAAGTGCGGCGCCTGCTTCACGCAGTGCCCGCGGACGATCTGGCCGGGTGACGATGCGATCAAGGAGCTCGTGATGGGGGGTGAGGAGGAGTGAGCGAGCTGAAGGAGATCATGGTGAAGGGTGACGAGGAGCTGCTAGGCGAGCACCTGGGCGTGTTCACGGCCCGGTCCACCGAGCGGCGGATCCTGCGGGTGACTCAGGACGGCGGTATCGTCTCCTCGATCATGGTCTACGGGCTGGAGGAGGGTAAGTTCGACGGCGTGATCGCCGCCGTGGCGGACCCGGACGACCCTGAGGAGCCGTGGAAGCCGCGGCCGGTGGTCATCACGGACCCGGACGAGGTGCTGGAGGCGGCCGGCACGAAGTACACGTACTGCCCCAACGTGAGCGTGCTGAAGGAGGCGGTCCGGAGCCACGGCTGCGAGCGCGTCGCGATGGTCGGCACGCCGTGCCAGGTGCGGGCGGTCCGGAAGGCGCAGCTGCTGCCCGTGGGCATGCGTCACGTGCCCGACAAGATCGAGCTGCTGATCGGCATCATCTGCATGGAGAACTTCCCGTACGAGGGTCTCAAGACGATGGTGGAGCAGCTGTGCGGCGTGTGGATGCGCGAGGTCGCCAAGATGGACATCGGTAAGGGCAAGTTCTGGGTGTACACGGACGACGGGGAGGTCAAGTCCATCCCGCTCGACGAGACGCACCCGTTCGAGGGCGAGCCGTGCCACGTGTGCACGGACTACTGCGCCGAGCTCTCCGACCTGACCGCGGGCTCGGTGGGCTCCCCGGACGGCTGGAGCACGGTGATCGTCCGCACGGAGAAGGCGCTGGAGCTGCTCGAGGAGATGGTCGAGCAGGGCCTGCTGGAGGTGAAGAGCATCGAGGAGGTGAAGCCGGGGCTGGGCCTGGTCGAGAAGCTGGCGCAGGCGAAGAAGGACAAGAACCAGAAGGAGATCGAGGAGCGGAAGGAGCTGGGCCTGCCGGAGCCGGGCAAGGTGCACGAGCAGCTCTAGAGCCGGTAGTGCCGGAACCCCAGCTCCCTCGCCTTTTTCCACGCGCTCTCTAATTCTTCCGCGGAGGGACGGCGGTTTATCTCCGGGTACTCGTGCGCCCGGTGCTCCGGCCGGTACTGCGGCATCACGTTGAGCGGCGTGTCCGTGCCCAGGTTCTCCGCGATCCACTCCAGGATCCGGTGGGTGCAGCACTCGACGTGCCCGGGCAGGACCAGGTGCCGGACGATCAACTCGCACTGCCGGCGCGCCTCCAGGTGGTTGCGGGTGACGACCTCCCAGTACTCGGGGGCGCTCGAGTACCGATCGGCGCACTCGTTCCGCCCGTACTTGAAGTCGGTGAGGTAGACGTCGATCACCCCGTCCAGCAGTCGCATCGCCTCCTCCGTGAGGTACATGTTCGAGTTCCAGACCTGCGGGACGTTCACGTCCAGGACGGTCAGCACGCGGAGGATGTAGTGTAGGTTGGGAGTGGGGTCGCCGCCCACCCAGTTGACGTTCCTCGCCCCCTCGGAGCGGCGGTGCCGGATGATCCGGGCCAGCCGCTCCGGCTCCACCTTCACCCCGTTCTCCGGGTGGAAGGCGATGTCCCAGTTCTGGCAGTAAACGCAGCGGAACGTGCACCCGCAGAAGAAGATCGTGTGTGAGGGGACCAGCACGCGCTCCTCGCCCATGTGCAGGAACTCGGAGGAAACTCGAGGGGACGGCGGCACGCGGCAGAAGCCCCGCTCCCGCGTCCTGTCCACCTCGCAGCGTCGCTCGCAGAAGGTGCAGCGCTCGAGCAGGCGGCGGGCGATGGCGGCCTTGAGCTCCAGCAGGTTGGGGCTAGCGGGCTCGACGTCCGAGGGGGAGGGGCGCTCCTCCCACCGGGCACGGAACTCCTCCATGGCCTCGTCGTGCTCCCTCCACAGCTCGTCCAGGTCGCCCTCCAGGGTCTCCACCGGGACGGATTTGGCCACGAGGTAGCGGGCAGGAAGCCGGTCGCGCTCGATCTCGTGGTAGTCTCGGAGCGCGTCGATCCTCATCACTCGTAGGCACCCCGAGGAGCGGCTTCCGGTGGCGGGACCTCGCGCAGGTTCGGGTCGATCGAGTGCGCGTTCAGGTAGCCGGAGTTGTACAGCTCCTGGATCTTGCGGTGATTCCTCAGCTCGGCCCAGGCGTCCCGACCGTAGAACACGAAGGGTGAAAAGTCGCCGAGGGCCACGAGGGTGAGGGCCAGCACGCGCCCCCCGTACCGGGCCAGGATCCAGTAGTACGGCTCCGAGCCGCAGCCCAGCCGCCAGATCGGGTGGCCCCATCGGCACGAGCCGTGCCAGACGACCATGGTGGGTCCGGGGACCGAGCGCAGGAGGTTTCGGACGTGTCGGACGGCCTGGTCGGTCGTGCCGAAGGTCTGGCGGTCGGCCACCCACTCCCCCACCATGCCGCGATGGCCGTAGAGGATGTCCTTCAGGATGAGGTTCCAGTCGGGGTTCGCGAAGACGGTCCGGTAGTCGTACCAGGCGAGCTGCACGATCAGGACGCCGTTGTACCAGAAGTGGCTGTACCCGACCTTGCCCGCGTTGTGGATCACGAGGATCTTGCGGTACCCGTGCTCCCGGGCGAACCGGGTGAGGCGCTCGATGTGCGGGGTCCCGGGGGCGATGTCGGGATTGTGCAGCTTGACGTAGACGGCCCGGCCCCAGGGGTCGCCCAGGACGGCCTGGAAGGAGCGGTACTCGGTCAGCAGCAGGGCGAGGTAGGCGAGGAGCAGGATCGGGACGGTGAGCTTTAGGGCCCGGAGGACCCGCATCCCTCATCCCCTGAGCCGACGCTTCAGCGCCTCCCACAGCTCGTGCTCGGGTCCGCAGCCCGAGGCGAAGACGGGGTCCCGCGACGTTCGGCAGATCTCGGCGATCGCCTCAACCTTCTCGTCCATCCGGTCGTGGGGGATCCCGTGGAACTCCACCGAGTCGAACTCCTCGGACAGGTCGCGGTAGTACTTGCGGGCCGCCCGGACGGATTCGCGGCCCGGGAAGACGTGCAGTTCCATCGGGTCCAGCTCCCTGAGGACGCGCCGGTGCATCTCGAAAATGGGTCGCTCCCCCGCGTCCGGTGTCGTGTACACGCAGGTCTTCACCTCGCCGGCCCGCTCCAGCATCAGGTTGGCGTTGGCCTTGAACGCGTCCCCGTTGTCGCCCTGACCGGCCCCGACCAGGCGGCCGTTCACGTCCATCACCTCGAAGCGCCCGGGCGGGATGAACGACTCCGGGTCGATCCCCTCCAGCGTCTCCCGGATGGTTCGCTCGGCGTCGTGGGGGTTCGGGGTCACGGTCAGGTACAGGGCCACCGCGCAGAGGCTGTTGTACACGTTGTGCAGACCCGGGAGCGGGAGTCGGTATGAGACGTCCCCTTCCAGCTCCTCACCCGTCACCACGTTGGTCACCATGAACTCGACTCGCACCTTCCACCGCTCGGGCCCGCCCTTGAGCCCGACGGCGCGCACGTGGGGGTCCGGTCGGGAGAACCCGCACTCGGGGCACGCGTAGCGGCCCTTGTGGTTGAAGTAGCGGCGCTCGTACTCGAGCCCGGCGCCGCAGGCCGGGCACTCGAGCTCCTCCGTGGGTGCCGTCAGGTCGCGGACGTCGGCGTCCAGGCCGTAGAAGGTGTACGTCACGGGGTCCCCGCGCTTCTCCTCCCGGATGTAGGTGACCCGGGGGTCGTCGGCGTTGAGGACCAGGGCCCCGTCCCTCAGGGGTCGGGCGAGGAGGCGCTTGGCCTCGAAGTACGCGCCGAACGGGTCCTCCTTGTCCGCGTTCTCCTTGTAGTGCTCCTTGGAGATGGTCGTGTACGCGATGGCGGTGGGGTCCACGGTCTCGCACACGACGTCCGGGATCCCGTACTCGCGGCTGCGAATGCCGTACTCGGTGACCACGAGGTCCGCGGAGCGGCCGCGCAGGAGTCCAGTGGCGACGGCGTTGATCGTGTTGCTGTCGTAGTTGCAGGAGGTGTTCGCGTCCCGGGACAGGAGGCGGCAGGCTAGGCGCGTGGTGGTGGTCTTCCCGTTCGTGCCGGTGATGAGGACGACGCCGTACCGGGGTCGGCGCGCCAGTCGGCGGACGGCCCGGAGCCCGCCGAGCTTGATCGTGAGCCAGCCTGGGAAGCTGCGCCCCATGCCGGGGCCGAGCTTGACCAGGTGTAGGGCCAGCCTGCCCGCGAGTTCCGCCACCGCCGTCCTCAACCTTTTCATCCCCTTCCTCGGTCACCGTGCGGCCGGGGGAGGATCGATGAGGAGGGCGATCGTTCTGATCGCGGTCGCGCTCGCCCTGGTTCAGGGGGCGGCCGGCGTCACCGTCACGGTGGCGATGTGGGCGGGGGAGGGAGCCGCGGAGAACTGCGTGGAGCGTTCCCTGGAGGCCATCAACTACTGGAACCAATCCCCGGACGGGGCTCGGTTCTCCATCAACGTCATCCCTTATTACTCGAGTGCCGACTGGCGGTACGTGCTCGAGACGGGCCGGGATCCGCAGACCGGGCAGCGGATCGACGTGATTTACGTGCCGGGCGGGTTCCACCCGGAGTGGCACTGGGACTTCGACTGGGTCAGCGCGCTCTATCACGCGCAGATCGACCTGGGGATCGGGTACGTGGGCGTCTGTGCGGGCGCCTACCTGCACGCCGGGGTCACGAGCCGGGGTGGCATCGGGGAGGACGTGTTCGTGGACGGGGTGACGGCCATCGACGGGAATCGAGGGGAGGGCGAGGTGCCGGTGCTGCTGTACGAGAACCCGCTGACCCCACCGAGCACGTGGGGTCGGGTGTTCCAGTACGTGTACGCCAACGGTCCGGGGCTGGGCCCGGAGAGCGGTTCGGTGATCGTGTCCGATCGGGAGTGGTACGAGCGCGTCTCGCTCGACGGGCGGGAGATCAAGGTAACGGTGCAGGGCGTCGGGCAGTACCTCAGCACGGTGGAGGGCTGGGCCATCGTCCTGGGCCAGTACTACCTGAGGAGCGGGAACGGGTGGGTGCCCCGAGGCCGGTTCGTGCTCTTCGGTGTGCATCCGGAGCTCACCGATCGGGTCGGGGCGTGGAAGTTCCTGGCTAGGTCGCTGATCTGGGCGGCCGGCTACGAGCCGCTCGAGCGCTGCGTCAGCACCGGGTCCAGCAGTGGTGCGAGTGAGTTGCCAGTGATAGCACCCATACCAGTGCCGCGTTCACGGCGGACTCCACGAGCGTCCTGACCGCGACGCCCGCGATCCCGGCGTGGCCGAAGAAGGAGACGGCGGGCGGGGCCAGGAACTGGGCGTGGATTCGCAGCAGCGAGACCGCGCGGCCCAGCGACAGCGAGAGGGCCGCGTCCCACCAGTCCAGCCGACCCGCGTCCATGAGCTCCGCGCCGATCACCGCGCCCACCGACACGTTGGCCAGGCACCCAAGGATCACCAGGGACGACGCGGGCGGGAGGTGGAACCAGGAGACCAGCGGGGCCAGGCGGAGCACCAGGGGGTCCAGCAGCCGGCTCCGCTCGCACCAGTGGAAGAGCAGGATGACGGCCACCACCGGCGGCCCGACCCGCAGGAACACCCGGTTGGCGGTCCTCACGGGCTCCCTCACGAGTCGGAGGTCCTCGACGGGACCCAGCCCGTCGTCCCGGACCCGGCGCGACGCCCGTCCGATCAGGGTGGTGATCAGCGCGGAGGCCGTGGAGACGGCCACGAGGACCGGGCAGGCCGGGCCCACCAGTGGGGCCACCACGGGGAGGTAAAGCTGGACGGCGGCGGCGATCGAGGACGGGAACGCCATCAGCAGGAGGAGCGCGACGACGTCTCGGGTCCCCTGGACCGCGTCGCGCGCCGCGTACATGGCCACGGAGGAGCTCAGCACGGAGAGCACGGCGGCCCGGCCCATCTCGTCCTCTCCCAGGAGCGGTCGCAGGGGACGGACCATCGTCCGGACGCACCGCGGCCGGGATCCGACCACGGAGGCCAGCAGGATCCCCGCGTACATGGCCGCCATGGTCTCCGCGAGCCTCCACCACTTCACCAGTTCACCTCCCTACCGCCCGGAGTACCTCCGTGATCACGTTCCCCGCCTCCTCGCCCCCGGAGAGCAGGGATAGCTGCCTCCAAATGCGTTGGGCCCGCCTGGCCAGCGTCTCCACCCCGCCGACCGTGGTCAGCACCTCGATCTCGCACGTCGAGCGGGTCCTGCGGATCAGCACGTTCCCCCGGGACTCCAGGGCGTAACCGCCCCGGTCGGGCTCGGCCCGGAACTTGAGCACCGCGTCCCTTCCCTTCACCACCGCCACCAGCTCGCGGTCCCGGGGGACCGTTCGACCCACGTCCACGACCGACGAGAGGAACCGCTCCACCGGCTTTCGAACCCCGAGCTCCGGCAGGACCACCGAGACCGCCGCCACCGCGTCCTCGCTGATTCGACCCTTGGTCGACACGTAGGCGGACTCCGGTCTCACCCGGATCCTGGTGTTAGGGGAGGAGACCTTGAGCATCTCGGCCGGTCGGTCGAAGAGCACGCTTACCTCCTCGGAGGGCTGCAGCAGGGAGAGTCGATCGCGCAGCGACCGTTCGAGGTCCTCGGGCCCGATCACCCTCAGGCTCACCGGCACCGTTCCCTCCCCCGAAAACGTTATATTTGCAGGGGCCCGGGTGGTCGATGGCCCCGGGTGAGGCCGCGGCAGCTCAGTAGGTAGAGCGCGGGACTGTTAATCCCGTGGCCCCCGGTTCAAGTCCGGGCCGCGGCGCCAACGCCGAATCGTTATGATGTTCGTAACGATTGCGGTCGGGGATGATGATCATGCAAGCCGCGGACGGGTGAAGAGTACTCCCGCCCCTGACCCTCGGCAAACGCTCCCCTCCTCACCCTCACGGCGCGTCGGACAGGGTGAAGCTCGTCATCGGGACCCCGTTTCCGGGGGTGTGGCGCGGCCGCGGCATCCGGCGGCTCATTGCGGCGGGTCTAGGCCCGTGCGCTCCCCGCCGGCTACCTCGTCCCGCGCCGTTTTTCAGCCTGCCAGGGGGCCGATCATCCCGACCGGTCTCCCCGTCGTGAGCTCATCACTAGCCCAGGATCTCTCGGGCCTTACGCCGGGCGATGGCCCGGTACCGGCGGATCCGGCGGAGCCGCTCCCGCTCCCGTCGCTCCCGCCTCAACCGGCGGACCTCGCGGCCCAGCCGGCGACACGCGTGCTGCACCGCTTTTTTAACTTCCTCCCGGACGAGCTCGCTCCCGATCTCCTGCTTGGAGGGTCCGCTAAAGGGGACGAACGGGGAGTTCACGTTCGCCAGGATCAGGAGCCGCTCCTCGTCCAGATCGTAGCGATGGTAGTCCACGTCCTCCACGCCCTGGGTGATCGAGCAGCCGCCGGAGCGGAACATCAGCGGGGCCCTGTTCGCGTACCTCCACAGATCCCCGCCTCCCTCCTCCGCGAGTCCCACCGCCACCTCCACCTGCAGCACGTTGTCGCGGGTGGTGACGGGGTCCCGGGACACGGCGGCGACCAGCCGGCACCCCTCGGCCCGCACCGCGGCCTCGAGCGCGTCCTCGCCGATGGGCGAGAGGACGTTGGAGGGTGGACGCATGAACCGCATCCTCCGGAGCGCCTCGACGATGGCCTCGGCCTCGCAGCGGGTCAGCTCCCGGGGGTCCTTCTCCAGGTCGACGTCCTCTGGCAGCTTCTCCCGCAGCTCGTCGAGCCGCTCGCGGGAGAAGCGGCAGAGCTCCTCCGTCAGCAGCGTTCGCACGGTCCGCCGGTTGGTCCGCTCCGCCAGCCGGAGCAGCTTGTGGGCGTCCAGGGAGTGGGGGTGGGGCCTGAGCACTCGGGGCGGTTCCGGGAGCTCCTCCACCCGGGGCGTCCACCGGTGGACGCGGTCGCGCGGGTCGCGAAGGAGGAGTCGGGCGTGTGGGTTGGCGGCGTGGAGCCGCCGGAGGTACTCGCGGGGCCCTCGGCGTCCGGACTCGTAGCGCGCCTCCCCCACGGTGACCTCCACCAGGGTTCCGCGCCCGGTGGCCGGTCGTCGCTCTCTGCGGAGCACGACGGGCTCATTTTCGCTGGGGTCTGGGTGCACTTCGAAGTAGTGGGCGGTCCTCCCGTCGGTGGAAGTAAGCACGCGCACGGGCTCTCCCGTGGTCATGTAGGCGTAGAGGGCGACCCCGGCGGCCCCGATGCCCTGCTGTCCCATGGACTGGAGGCCGTACACGGGGTCGAACTTGTCGCCGGCGAGAAACTTGCCGAAAACCGAGGGTACGCGCTCCGGGGGAATGCCCGGGCCGTTGTCCCGCACCCGCACCCGGTAGGTGTCCTCGCCCACCCGTCGGACGTGCACGCGGACGTCGGGTCGGATGCGGTGGAGGTGGCAGGCGTCCATGGCGTTGGTGACCAGCTCGTGGACGACCATCACGAGGCTCTTGACGGGGCCGTCGAAGCCCAGCATCTCCCGGTTGCGCTCGAAGAACTCGGCGGGGGAGGCCTCGCGCCACCGGAGCCGCTCCATCCGGCTACCCCTGCAGGTCCCGGACGATCTCCCGAACGCGCCGGCGCCACTTCTCTACGCGCTGCACGGCCGTGTCCTCGTCTCGGGCCTCTCCGAACACGCGGATCAGGGGCTCCGTGCCGGAGGGTCGGATGAGCACCCACCCGTCCTCGTAGACCAGCTTCACCCCGTCGATGGTGATCACGTCCTCGACGTCCTCCCGCTCCTCCTCAACGAGGGACTCCACCTCCTCCATCACGCGCGGCTTCAGGTCGTCGGGGCACTCGACACCGGTCTTGTGCAGGTGGTACCGGGGGATCCGGGCCAGCAGGTCATTCAGCGAGCCCTCCTCGGCGACGAGCCGGCAGATCAGCAGGGCGGTGATGATGCCGTTCCGAGAGAGGTGAAAGTCCGGGTAGATGATTCCTCCGTTCTCCTCCCCACCGAGCGCGGGATCGTCCGCGCGCTTGAGTTCCTCGACGACGACCGGCTCGCCCACCCTCGTCCAGATGACCTCGCCCCCGTACTCCTCCGCCACCTCCTGCACGCACATGGACGAGCTGACGGGGGTGACGATCTGGCTCCCCTTACCCTCCTCCAGCGCCCACGCGCTGAGGAGGGCGAGGGAGTGGTCGCCGGGAACGAACTGGCCGTCCCCGGTGATCAGGATAAGCCGGTCCGCGTCACCGTCGTGCGCCATGCCGAAGTCGGCGTCGGAGGCGCGGACCATGCTCATGGTCTCCCGCAGGTTCTCCTCGGAGGGCTCCGGCTCGCGGCCCGGGAAGCGCCCGTCCGGGTGCGCGTTCACGCTGACGACCTCCACCCCCAGCTCCGAGAGCAGGCGCGGCGTGATCGTGGCGCCGGCCCCGTTGGCGGCGTCGACGACGACGCGGAGTCCCTCGCCGTCGAAGTCGCCGACGTAGTCCAGGACGGCGTCCACGAAGCCGTTCAGGAGCTCGGGGGCGCGGGTCCGCTCGCCGACGGACCGCCAGCCC
>NZ_JBMXXF010000009.1:0-11357 GCF_053997775.1 Methanopyrus sp. | reverse complement strand
GTGTGGCCCTCGGTGCTCCTCGCGGTGATGATCGCGCCCTGCGCGGCCTCCTCCGACCCGCTGTCGATGACGCTGGAGCGGTTCCACGCGGTCGACTCTCCGCCGGATCGGTACCTGGAGGCGGTGCTGGTGCCGGTGTTCGACCTGGGCACGGGGCGGCCGGAGCGGGACGTCGCGGTCCTGGTTGAGGCGCGGGAGGGGGACGCCGGTTGGGCGCTGCGCTACTCCATCGTCCGGTACCGGCCGGAGTCGGGGCCGTCGGTGGTGCCGGTGTCGGGGGAGCTGTCGGGGTTCTACCTGCACGTGGTGCCGGTCGCGGCGTTCCACGACGAGTCGGCCGACGCGCTGAGGGTGGTGACGTACCACACGATGGGCGTGGGGTCGGGGGATAACCTGCTGATCGCGGAGATCACGGGGTTCTCGACGGACGCTCCGGCGTTGTCGGGGCATCGAACGGCGAGGATCGTGCACCCGAACGACGTGGACGACAAGCTGCCGGTGGTGCCGAGGGTGGTTGACGGGCGCCCGTGCCTGGTCTACGTGGAGCCGGTGGAACCGTTCGACCCGTTCGGCTACCGGCGGTACCGGTTGGTGAGGTTGGACCTGGACTCGTTGGATCGGACCGTGCTGGCGACGTTCGGGGTGGGTGAGCCGGGCTGGCGGGTGAACCTGGGGGACGCGGGCGGTTACTACGTCGTGTCGGGCCCGGGCTGGGCGGTGGCGGTGCGGAAGTCGGACCGGTCGGTGATCCCGGTGACGCCGCCGGAGGGGTGGAGGGTGCGGTTCTCGGAGAACCGGTTCGTCTCGGGGCCGACGGCGGGCCCGTACGTGATCCTGGACTCGGAGGACGGGTCCGCGACCGCGCTGGGCGCCCTGAACTCGGACGGCTCGGTGAGCGTGGTGCTCGACCTCGGTGGGTACTGGGAGGGCGTGGGGTTCGGGTTCGGGCGCTACTGGCTTCACGAGGCGTTCCGGTGGATCGCGACCCACTCGGTGGGTCGGGGTGAGCTGGCGCTGGGCCTGGAGGCTGAAGACGGGGTGGCGGTCACCCGGACCTTCCCGTTCGCGGTGGGGAGCTGCGCGCTGGGGTACTGGACGTTCTGGGTCGGTCCCTTCGTGCTGACGGGCCCGAGGGAGCCCGGGGCGCACCGGTACGTCCTGTACCTAGTCAAGATCCCGGCGGAGGTCTCCGTCGATCGGGTGGACCGGATCGTCACCTTGATGCCGGCGTCGTGGTGCACGAACGGGGTGGTGGTGCCCGAGCTCGGGGTTCGAGAGGTCGTGAAGACCGGTAGCCCGGACCAACCGACGTACGAGGTGATCCCGGAGGACCGGGCGCGCCGTGTGAAGGTGGTGTACCGGTACTTGGGCCCGTTTTTCGTGGCGGAGAGGGAGGTGCAGCGGTGGATCGGGTCGCCGGTGACGGTGGTTCCGGTGGTGCCCGTGCCCGTCCGGCGGCGGCGCGATTGACGCGCCCTCTCCGGGAATCGTTACGGGCTCCGCAACGGTCGCCGGTGCCCGCGGTTTCATCCCGCGGGGTTCAAGGGTGCCCGGTATCCCCCGGCTTCGGGAGAGGCGATCCCCGGTGGTGCGGGGATCGGTCTGGGTGGTAACGAGCGGCCATCGGAGCGGCTTCGGGTGTCTTCGGCTGGGAACCCCGTTACGGGCGACCCCCGGAGCGCGTTGAGGGAGGGAGTTACCGGGTGGCGGAGTCCGCCGAAAACGCTCGCGCCCTTGGAGTTAGGGGTGAGGCGGCCTGGGTCCGGTGACCCGGTGAGAGCGTGGGGCGTACGCCACGGGCGTTCACGCGGCTCGCCGTGCCTGCGGGTGGGCGGGTGCCGGCCTCCGCGTGCGGGCTCAGGGCACCGCCTGGGAAGTACCCTGCGTCACCGTCCTCGGGCCTATCGTTTTCTATCGTTTTGGTAATCATAACGTTTGGTGGGGGGTAGGCGTGGGGAGGGCGTTCAGTGGCCCACGACCTCGTTCCCGATCACGTGAACGGCGACGGTCTGGTTGTGCTGGATGAACTTGCCGGAGGGGGTCAGCCCGTACTCGCCGTAGCAGTTGAAGCCGAAGACGGGCACGTCCTCGCCGATGAGGTCCCGGAGGATGTCGAGGGCCTCGTCCGTGTCGACGACGAGGTGTCGGGCGGCGCAGTTGAAGACGGTGACGAGGGCGAGCTCCTGGGGCTCGCCGGCGTTCTTGATGGCCAGCTCAGCGGCGTTGCGGATCGACGCCTCGAGGTTGTCGGGGGCCATGATCTGGACTGGGGTGCCGTCGGGGAGCTGGGCGATGAGCTGGAGGGTGCGGTCCTCCTCGTCCGCGTCGATGAGGGTGCGGATGAGGTGGTAGGGTCGGGGTCCGGGGTCGTGGAACCCGAGCGGGTACTTGAGGAGGGTCTTCCGGTCGGCGCGGCCGACGTGATCCTCGTACGCGTCGAGGGCGGGCCGGTCGTCGAGGTGGGTGACGGTGACGCCATCGGTGCGGGCGACCATGGGGTCGGTGTCGGGGGCGTAACCGTGGTCGACGGCGTGGCCGCGCTTGAGCGAGGAGTATAGTGTGAGGATGGCGATGGCGTCCTCGTACACGCCGTGGCGGTCGAAGAGGTAGGTGCGCTCGAACTCGTACTCGTCCGCGGTCATCCCGCCGAGGATGCCGACCTCAGGGCCGAGCCTGTCGAGGATGCCGCGCAGGACGTCAACGGACGCGTTCGGGTTGTCGAGGCAGCAGAGCCCGTCCACGAGGAGCAGAACGTCGACAAGGGAGTGCCGGATGACGTCCACGCTGCCGGTCACGATCCCCGTCGCGACGGGGGCGAGGGCGGCGGAGACGTCGACCTTCACGCTCCGGGCGGCGCGATCGAGGGTGCGTGAGGCGACCCCGTGCGGGTCCTCGGAGAGGCCCTTCCCGATGGCCATCCCGAGAGCGATGAGGTTGGAGAGCTCGAGGGCGAGGACGGCGACGGTGCCCTGGCTAAACCCGTCGTCGGTGATGTTGCCCGCGGTGGAGAAGCCGAGGAGCAGGTAGTCGTCGTCACCGAGGTACTCGACCAGGGCGCGGCGAACCTCATCGGGGTCGTGCCGCGGGGAGAAGGCGCAGAGGACGGCGTTCACCTCGTCGAGGTCCTCCGCGGCCTCCTCGAGCGCCTCTTCCGGGCTCGACTTGGACACGCCTGTCCCGGCACGAAGGGGGACGGTGGACAACGCGCGTCCCCCCGGTGTTAAGAATAGCTTGGATTTTATTATTTTTGATCCTGCCAACGCAAGGTTCGGTCACACGAGACCGGTGGTAAAGGCGAGCGTCGTAAGAGGAGCCGGAGTTCCCATCCCGTGAACCATTGTTCCCTGGTTGTGATAAGGGTATCGGACGCGCCTCCCTAAAAGGCGGGCCTCCGGTGCCGCACGGCCAGGTGGTAGGAGGAGGCCGTTAGCAGGGTGAGCAGGAGGCCAAGGAGCCAGATCCAGATCATCCGGGGCGGGGTGACGGGGCTGGCGGTCGCGGCGCGGGCGGTGGCGGTGGGGCTAGCCCGGACCGCAGTCCTCGAGGCGCGGGCGGTCCCCGCTCGCGTTGAGGCGTGAGCGGTGGCGCGGCCGGCGGTGCGGGCGGTGGCCCCTCGAGCGCCCGTTGCGGTGCGGGCGATGGGAGCGCGCGGGGCGGTCCTCAGGGATGGACCCGAGGTACCGATCGCGGCGGCGGTCCGTCGGCTTCCGGTGGGGACGCCGGCGATCACGCCGGCCCCGGCCTGGGTCGCCGCCGTCGCCGTCTCGGCCCGCCCGGCTGGGGTCGGACGCGCGGTGACGGTCGTCGGGGCCGCGGTGGATCGTGGGGACGGGGTTCGCGCCGTCGATCGTCCGCTCGCCGACGTGGGTGCGTTCGAGGTGGTCACGGGCGCCGGTGCGGGGGTGAAGGTCGGACCGGTCGGCCCGGTGGGGCGGCCGTGCGCTCGGGCGCCGATCGCTGTGGCTTGGGTCAGGAGTCGTGCGAGCCGTCGGGCGAGCTCGGGGGTGTCCAGCCGGGCGTACCATCGTAGGGCGCGGGCGATGAGGGGTCGTAGTTCCCGCAGCTTTTCGGGGGCGTGGAGGGCGAGGTAGCGGACGGCGAAGGGTAGGGTGAGCGGGTTGGTGCTGGTGTGGTGGCAGGTGGCGGGGCCGTACTTGGCCGTGTAGCGGATGTAGGCCTCGATGACGCGGGTGGCGAGCCGGGGGTTCGGGTTCCAGATGCCGATCCTCAGGGCCTCGACCATCCAGGCGAGGATGGACTGGACGGCGGCGCCGCCGAAGCTGGTGGTGGGCCCGTGGGTCTCGATCCAGCGGAGGAGGTTCTCGGCGACCTGGCTGTAGAGGACGTCGTACAGGCGGGCGAGCTGGGGGGCGACGACGCCCCAGGCGGTCCAGTACTCCATGCGCTCGGCGAGGCGGGCCCAGCCGTAGTCGCCGTGCTCGAGGAAGGCGCGCATCCAGGAGTCGCTGAGGAACTTGGTGCGGACCTCGGCGGCGAGCTCCTCGGCGAGGGTGCGGACGCGGGCGGCGCTGGGGTTGACGGCGTACTGCACGTACACGTCGATGCGCTTCCCGGTGAGCCGGTACACGTAGAAGTTGATCCCGCCGAGCCAGTCGTAGTAGTCGTCGCAGTCGAGCAGGCCCCACACGTTCACGATGTTGTGCACGGCGGCGTCCACGGTGCTCATCAGGTACCGGAACAGCTCGACCTGCCGCTCTCCCCTGATCTCTCGGGTGACGGTCTCGTGGAGGACGAGGTAGCGCTCAACGTCGCCGAACTTGACCCGGACGATCCGGGCGCCGCAGGCGTACAGGTAGGTCATGCGCGCCTCGATGGCGCGCTGAACGCGCTCCCAGAAGGTCTCCTCCATGCGCCGGCGTCGCTCCTCAGGGGGCACGTCGGGGCGGACGCCGGCGCCGCGGGTCGCGTTCACCCAGTCGAACTCGACGACGCTGTTCACGCCGGCGCTGGTGTACACGCCGACGGGGTGGGAGAAGGCGGCGCTGGAGGCGAGGATCTCGGCGGTCCGCGGGTCCACGCCCTTCCGAATGAGCAGCCGCTTGGCCCGCAGGAAGTGAGCGCGGCGGTGGTTCCACTCGGACGACTCCTCCAGGTGTGAGACGAGCCAGAAGGCCTCCTCGAGGAGCCGGCCGGGCCAGATAAGGTCCTGGAAGCAGCCGGAGGTCCACAGGACGACGTCGATCCGGGGTCGGCGGAGCACCCTCCCGTCGACGCGGACGACGAGCCGCTCGAGGGGGATGGGCTCGACGCCCATCACGCGGCCGGTGGTGGGGTTCCAGACGGGGCGGACGCCGAGGAGGTAGAGGGCGGTCGCCACGCCGAGGCCGCCGGTGATGAGCTCGTGGATGCCCCAGATGACGACGGCAACGCTCTCGGGCCACCGACCGTGCTTCCGGTAGTAGTCCGCGAGCATCTCGTCCACGAGCTTGACCGCGAGCCGCCAGGCCTCGGGCGTGGGGATGCAGCGCGGGTCGATGATCGTCCCGTTGCGCCCCGTCGGGAGCGCGTCCGGGTTCCAGAAGGGCTCGGTCCAGGGGCACCCCGGCTCGACGAAGCGCCCCTCCAGACCCCGCAGCAGGTTCTCAAGCTCGGTCCGCGGGGAGACCGCGTAGTGCGCGTACACCCGGTAGACGTCGAGCGCGACCCGCACGGCGACGTCCGCGTCCAGGCGTCGGGGCAGCGTGCCGAACGCCTCCAGGAACGCGTCTCGGAGGGCCGCCAGCACCGCGATCCGGACCTCCCGGTCCTCCCGGGCCAGGTTCGCCGCGATCCGGGCCCGCTCCACGTCGGGCCGCCAGAGCCGGTACGTGTCGTCCAGCGCCCGCACGTATTCCCTCGCGGCCCGGAGGAAGGCCGGGCTCCGCAGGAGCCGCTCGAGCAGCCCTCGGAGGAACGCCGCCGCCCTGCGCTGGAAGAGACGGAACCCGTCGGGGTCCGCGGCCTGCCACCGGGCCAGCTCCTCGGGAGACGGCTCGTTGATTCTCCCCGCCCAGTAGGCGATGAAGTGGGCGACGGAAGGTAGCGCGATCAGGGCGCCCTGCTCCAGCTCGCGCCCGTTCGACACGCCGTACGTGTGCAGCCCGTACGGTACCAGCTGCTCCAGGAGATCGAAGAGCGTGTCGTGCAACTCGTCAACGAACTCATCGAACCGCTCCCTCCAGCCCGGCCCGCCCCGCTCCACGGCCCGCTCCAGCTCGGCCGGATCGAGCCCGAGCTTCGCGCACACCTCCTCGTACAGGCCGACCTTCTTCGCCTCCTCGATCACGGTACGGGCCATCTCGCGCAGGACGTTCTCGTCGCGGATGTGCCCGCGCCGGGCCAGGTAGTCCGTGACCGCGCGCCAGACCCCGTTGTACCGGCCCAGGTCCCGGAAGTAATCCCAGGCGGGCGGGAGGTGCGTCAGGATGATCGGACCGGACCGGTACTTGGCCTGCTTGCCCTCGCCCGGGTTACTGATGATGTAAATGTAGAGGTGCGGGACGTCGCGGAGGAGCAGGTACGGCCAGTCCGTGCCGAGCAGCGCGAACTCGTGCCCGGGCAGCCACTCGAGCGTGCCGTGCGTGCCCACGTGGATGATCGCGTCCGCGCGGAAGGCCTCCTTGACCCAGTAGTAGAACGCGATGTACTGCCAGTGGGGCGGGAGCTCCGGGTCGTGGTAGATCGCCTCAGGGTTGCCGGACCACCCTCGCGGGGGCTGGAGCGCGATCCCCACCTTCCCGAACCGCAGGCACGGGATCACGTAGCACCCGTTCCAGAGCATGTACCCCTTGTTGTCCTCGGGCTCGCCCCACCACCGCCTCAGCCGGTTCACGATGTCGTCGAGGAGCCGCAGGGCCCGCTCCCGCTCCGGCCCCCCGCACCGCTCGACGAGCCGCCGATACTCCTCCAGCACGCGGAAGAGGTGCCGCCGGAACCAGCGCTTAGCGACGCTCACCGGGACGAGCTGGTCGGGGCTCACGGTGCAGAACACCACGGGCCGGTCCGCCAGACCCTCGACGAGGACCCGGCCCCGCACGACCCGGATGACGATCCGCCGGCCGTTCCACTCGAACGACGTCTCCGCGGTCCCCTCGCCCCGGTACAGCCGCGCGAGCTCGGCGAGCTCGCCCCGTGCCCACGGTCCCACGTTCTTCAGCAGCAGGTCGGAGACGGCCATGAGCACGTGCGCCAGCAGCTTGCGGTACTCGCCGGCGGCCCGGGGATCCGACCGCTCGAGCTCGACGAGCCGGAGGAGCAGGTCCCGGGCCGGGCCCACGTCGTACCCGCGCTCGGCCATGTGCGCGAGGATCTCGATCATCGACTCGAACACGTCCAGGTAGGTCGCGCCGATCGACCCGCGCCCGGGCGGGTAGCAGTACAGGACGTAGAGCACGCGCTTCTCACCGTTCGGCTTCAATCGCAGCCGCACGAACCCGCGCGTCACCTCGGCCAGCGCCTCGATCCCGGAGGGCAGCGGGAGGAAGCCGGGCCCGTCCTTCCGCTTGAGCGCGGGCAGGAAGAACCAGTGCGCGCCCTCCAGCTCGGGACCCGCCCACACGTGCACCGCCCACTCGAGCACGGGGCCCCAGCGCCGCGCGCAGTACCGGTCGGGCTCGCACTCCCGGTCGCCCCGGAGCGGCAGGACCGGCTTGATCACCGGCGCGTCCAGGTCGTGGAAGAGCCACGTGGCCGGGGTCGGGTACAGGGTCGCGAACGCGGAGAGCTTCACGAAGGCCAGCACCTCGTACCCGCGGTCCCGCCACCCCGCCACGACCTGGGCGGCCGGGACCACGTTCACCGTCCCGCACACCGCGACCGCCGAAACGCCCAGATCCCGCACCCTACGGTCGATGGCCTCCGTGACCAGCTCCGTGAGCCGACGCCCGTCCGGCGCGTGAAAGTACTCGATGTGGTTGAGCACGACCACGAGCCGGCGCGCCCGGGTGGGCGGGGTGAAGTTCTCGGCGTACCGCCGCGTCTCCTCGACCAACACCTCCGCCCAGGAGGGGATCAGCACGTACCGAAGCCGCCGGTAGAGGCCCGTCTTGCCCCCCTCGAGATCACGCAGCCACCGGTGGTACGCCTCGAGCAACCGCGACCGATCCACCTCCGGCCCCAGCCACCCAACGCCCGGCACGTACACGGCCAGGAAGGCCTTCGACACGTCCCGGGGCAGGGGCAGCGCGTCGGCCGGCACCGAGGGGTCCACGCACCAGAGGGCGAACGCGAGCGCCGGGACCGGGTCGGCGGAGCACGAGAGCAGGAAGGCGAGGTTGGCCGCCACCGCGTCGAGGTCCCTGATCCCGGGGCGCAGCCGGCCCGCCACCACGGGTTGGGCCCGCTCACCGGTCGGGATGAGCGCGAAGAACCGCTTCCGCGACTGGAACGCCAGCACGGCCAGATCCCGGGGGAGCGGCGTCCCCACCACCCTCTCCGAGAGGAGCCTCCAGTACCGGTCGCTCAGGTACCCCATCAACGGCATGATCAGAACGTCGGACTCCCGGATCACCGCGGCCGCACGCTCGAGCGCGTCCTCGGGCGGGACCCCGGAGACGGCGGGGGGCAGGTACGCGAACTCGACCCGCACGGGCTCCCCGCACAACCGCGTCAGCTCCCGAGAGGCCCGGTGGAGGGCGCCCTGATCGTAGAGCACGTGATTCCCCACGATGCCGACCGTGAGCGCGCGGGCCCCGCCCGCCAGCACCGAGAGGGCGACGAGCGCGGCGGCGAGCGCCGGGCGCATGCGGGCCCGCCCTCCCCCCTCGCTCGTCCACCGTCTGGCCAAATCAGGCTCAGTTAAGTTGATTTCACCTCAGGTTCAATAAGTACGCTTAAGTTGATTTCCTTCTAGGTTTAACGGGGGGCTCGGACGGTTGCGCGCCCGGGTTCCGCTCGCGCTCGCCCTGGCGGTGCTGGCGGCGCCCGTCGGGGCGTGCGCGGGGCAGTTCGACGCGCAGCTCACCAAGGCCGCGGACTGGGCGTTCACCAAGGAGGGCCTGTACAACCCGGGCATGAAGCTCTGGGAGTCGCCGTGGAAGCGATACTACGGGTTGGACTGGGGCGGCTGGTACTCGGGCACGGTGAACGCGCTGCGCACGGTGATTCCGCTGGCCACGTACGGGTACCTCCAGGACCACGAGATCGTCTGGGGCCAGGACGACAAGGGCAACCCGGTGAAGATCAACCCCAAGCGGGAGTGGGAGTCGATCAAGAGTCAGGTGATCGCCTGGGTCATCCTGCAGAAGGACGTGGACAACGGCTGGGGCTTCAGCTGGTACTCCGCGGGCCGGCGCCACGAGGGCTCCAGCGTGGGCGAGACGGCCAAGGTCGTCGGGCAGGTACTCCTCCCCGCCCTGATCGACCTGGGGATGGAGAAGGTCCGATGGCGCGGGTACGAGCTCGACGTGAGGAAGGCGATCGCGGACGGCGTCGAGTTCCTACTGAAGAACCAGATCACCGAGGAGGACGTCCGCGCGAAGAAGCTCAACGAGGCGTTCGTGGGCGGCTGGCCCGTCAAGAAGGTGGAGGCCCTGGAGCCCGACCCGTACTACACCGCCGTCGCCCTGTCCGCCCTGTGCCGGGTGGTCCAGTACTGGGACTACGTCCGCCCGGACGCGTACCACCCGGAGCTCACCAAGCGCCGCGTGCTCGAGGCGATCCGCCGGGGCGTCGAGTACCTCCTCCGCACCCAGGAGAAGCAGGGCGACGTCGCCGGCGCGTGGAAGTCCTGGACCGGGTACGCCATGGGCGACTGGTACGCGTACGGCGTCGTCCAGTTCTGCCTGAACGCCCTCCTCGACGCCTACGCGATCGCCGACGAGCTCGGGCTGAACAAGGGCCGGCTCGCCGAGGCCATCAAGCGCGCGTTCAACTACCTCTTCGGCGAGCGCACCGTGAAGCCCGACCAGCTCAGAAAGAAATACGCCGAGCGGGCCGGCTTCACGACGGAGATCAAGGTGCCCAACTGCGGCTGGATCGACGTGAACGGGGTCAAGGTCCCCGTCTGGGCCTGGGGCGCCTGCAAGCTCTGGAAGGTCCAGAACGGTCGGCTGAAGGGCCCGTACCCCGACCTCACCGAGACTCCACAGATCTACCTCGCCATCCTCAAGGCCGCCAGGCTCGGGGTGGCCGTGGACACCATCAAGCGGGCCCTCAAGGCCAAGAACCCCAACCTGCCGGAGGACCGAATCATCGACGAGGTCCTGAAGGCCTACGCCCGCTGGGTGGCCGGACAGCAGCTCCAAACCGGAGGCTGGCCGTACCGACCCGGCGGCAAAAGGCCCAGCCAGTGGGCGTGGACCTACTGCACCTGGCTCCTCCTGGCCATGGACCACCCGGAGTGGCTCCTCAAGCACCGGCCCAAGGTGGGCAAGGTCGGACCCACGACGAAGACCACGACGAAGACCGGGCAGGAGACGAAGCGGGAAAAGTCAGCCAAGGGGCGGCCCAAGGTCCCGGTGACCGCGGTGAGCCTCGCCGCGCTGGCGGTGCTCCCCGCCCTCCGACGCCGCTGATCCTTTTTTTCCGCGCGAATTGTTTTGAGGATCGAAACGATACCGAGCGGGACCACCGAGGCCGCGCGACCGGCCGGAATTATCTTACCGATGAGTCCCGGGGCCCGGTACCGGGGGATCCGGGCCGTGGGCCGGTGGGAGGCGGGCGAGGCGACGATCCCGGCGGGCCCTCCCGACACGCTAAGGGCCCTCGAGGCGGTGGGACTCATCCTCACGGTGGCGGGGTGCTGCGCGCTGCTCCTCGACAACGCGATCCCGAACCAGCCCGTGCGCCCCGCCCTCGAGGGAGCCTGCCTGCTGACGGTCGGCCCCCTCCTCGCCCGATGGTCCCGCGCCCGACGCCACCGCCTCCGCGCCCTACCCGACGGGCTGATCCTCACCCACGTAACGGGCTTCGAGCGCCTCCGACTCACCGAGCTGGCCGAAGTCCGGGCCGAGGGACGCGACGAACTGGTCCTCCACCTACGCCCGAGCGGAGAGCTCCGGGTGCGCGTGCTCGACGCCGAGGGCGCCCTCCTAACCCTCTCGGAGCGGTGGGGGGTGAGGATTGAGCGGTGAGGCCCGGTACTTCCCCGCGACCGGCCCCGAGTGCGGGCCCCGCGACCTCCGCACGCGCCGACTCCTGGCCCTGACGCCGTTGATCGCCCTCGCCCTCGGGGCCTCCGCGGCGCTCCTGAGCCCGGGGCTCGCCGGGACCCTCCTCCCGATCCTGCTCGTCCTACCCGCCGTCCCCCCGGTGATCGGCATCAGGGGCGCGACCCACGTCCGGATCACGTCCGACTCCATCGAGATCGTCTGGTGCTACGGCTACCTCAACCGACGCGAGCGGATACCGAGGCACCT